>JANPKR010000172.1:0-3589 GCA_031426175.1 Hydrogenophaga sp.
GTCGGCGCGGTTGCCGTTGAAGCGTGAAAGTGTTTCAGCGGCAAGAAACAGGTCTTGCAGGGTGCTCACACGCAACATGCCGGCGCGTGCAATGGCTGCGTCGAACACCGCGTCCGACCCGGCGAGCGCGCCGGTGTGCGAGGCGGCGGCCTGTTGTCCGGCGGCCGAGCGCCCGGCCTTCACCACGATCACCGGCTTGTTGCGCGCCGCGGCGCGCGCGGCCGACATGAACTTGCGCGGCTCTTCGATGCTCTCGATGTAGAGCAGGATGGCGCGGGTTTTCGGGTCGCTTCCAAGGAAGTCGAGCATGTCGCCGAAGTCCACGTCGGCACGTTCGCCGAGCGAGACGAAGTGCGAGAAACCGATGCCGCGCGTGCCCGCCCAGTCGAGCATGGCGGTGACGAGTGCGCCCGATTGCGAGACGAAGGCCAGCTCGCCCGGGAGCGCGCCGGTGTGCGCAAAGCTGGCGTTCAGGCCCAGGTGCGGGACGAGCATGCCGATGCAGTTGGGGCCGAGGATGCGCAGGGTGTGCACGCGCGCTGCGTCCAGCATGGCCTGCTTCTGCGCGGCGCTGAGTCCGGCGGTTAGCACGATGGCCGCGCGGGTGCCGCGTGCACCGAGTTCGGTGATCAGATCCACCACGGTGGACGCCGGCGTGCACAGGATGGCGAGTTCGGGTGCGGCGGGCAGGTCGGTCACCGACGCGTATGACTGCACGCCACCGAGCTCGGCGTGTTTGGGATTGACCGCGAAGAGTTGGCCCTTGAAGTCCCCGTTGTTCAGGTTGCGCCACACGGTGCCGCCCACGCTGGCGGGCCGCATCGAGGCCCCGATCACCGCCACGGAGGCGGGCGAGAAGAGGGCGTCGAGGTGGCGAATGCTCATGGGGTGGGGCGGTTGGGTTCGGTGGTCTCCAGAGGCTCGGTGGCGGAGCCACTGGTGCGGTTCGAGGCCATCCAGGCCAGCAACGAAGAGCGCATGGCCTCTTCCACCGACATGTCGATCGGCGTGATCCAGCTGCGAGGCACAAAAACGGTGTAGCCGCCGATCATGTAACCCATGGGCAGGTAGACGGCGACCTGGTCCAGCTCGGCCAGCGCGGGCGGCAGGCCCTGCATGTTCTGGCGCGTGACCAGACCGACGATGGACAACTCGTTGCCCGGCATGCGCAGCACCACGACGGCCTGCTGCTGCGACTCTTTGTGGGGTGAGAAGTAGTCGGCAAAACTCTTGAGCGAGGAATAGATGCTTTTCACCACCGGCAGGTTGGTGAACGGCAGTTCGATCCATGAGAGCCAGCGCGCCACATGGGGCTGCGAGATCAGGAAGCCCAGGCCCAGGATGAGCCCGGCGCCCAGCACGATGCCCAGCCCGGGCAAGTAAAAGTCGCCAATGAAAGGTCGAATCAGCCACATCGCGATCGACTCGATCCACGCCACCGTCAGGTAGAGCACGTAAACCGTGAGGGCGAGCGGCAGAAACGTGATGAGGCCGCGGAAAAAGTACTGGGTGATCGGTTTCATGGAGGCCTTGGATGGACCTCGCGCGGGCTGAGCGCGCGAGCAATGATCAGCATAGCAGTCGGTGTGCCGGCGCTGTGTGACGACCGTCGGTCTGCTGGCGGAGCTTGCATCTGCGCACAATGTCCCCAAGTGCTCGCTGTTTGGCCCGTCAACCGGTGGGGGCTGGATCGGCGCACAGCCTGCCCGCGGAACCAACACCGGCCTTTGGGGCTCAGTCAACCATGAACGGTTTATTCGACTTCTTTGCCCGCCTGGTGCGGGGTGTTCTCAAGCTGGTGCTCGGGGTTGCCGCGCTGGTGTTCGTGCTCAGTCTGCTGCTGGCCACGCTGGTGGCGGTGCTGGGCATCTCGCTGTGGGCGCTGATCACCGGGCGCAAGCCCGCACCCTTCGTGGTGTTCAATCGCTTCCGCCAGACTTCGCAGCGCTATACGCAAGGTGTGTGGCCGAACAGTGGCCCTGTCCAGCCGATGGGGGATGTGGTTGACGTGCAGGCCCACGAGGTGCCCGATGCGCCGAAGCCGCGCTCCGGGCAGGACCCCATGGCGCGCGTCATCCGCTGAATTCAGTGGTCTGAATCGCCTGCGCCCTGGCGGCGCGCCAGCGCTGCGTCGTAGAGCGCGTTGCGGGGTTGGCCGGTGATCTCGGCGCACAGCTTCACCGCGGTTTTCAGGGGCAGCTCTTTCAACAGCACGTCCAGGGTGCGCAGGGCGGCTGCGTCCACGCTGCCTTCGGCCTCGGCCGCCGCGGGCTGCGGGTGCACCAGCAAAACGAACTCACCGCGCGTGCGGTTGGCGTTGGCCTGCAGCCAGGTGCTGAAGTCCTGCGTTTTGAGGTGCACCACTTCTTCAAACTGTTTGGTGAGTTCCCGGCCCACGGTGAGCATGCGCTCGCCGAGCGTACCGAGGTCTTTGGCCAACGCTTCGATGCGGTGCGGCGCCTCCAGCAGCACGCAGGCGCGCGCATCGGAACCGATCAGCTGTACATCGCGCTGTCGCTCGGCCGCCTTGCTGGCCAGAAAACCGGCGAACACAAAGCGCCCGTCCCAGCCGCCCATGCCGGTCACCGTGCCGGAGACGCTGAGCAGGGCGGTGATGCTGCTCGCGCCGGGAATCGGCACGCAACGCAGGCCCGCTGCATTCACGGCTGCGACCAGGCGCGCACCCGGATCGCTCACGCCCGGCGTGCCGGCATCGCTCACATAGGCCACGCGCTGGCCGGCCTGCAAGCGCTGCACCACGGTCTGCGCAGCCTCAGCTTCGTTGTGTTCGTGCAGGGCCAGCAGCGGCTTGTGCAGACCGTAGCCCTGCAGCAGTCCAGCGGTGTGGCGCGTGTCTTCGCAGGCCACGGTGTCCACCAGCGAGAGCACTTGCAGCGCACGCAGGCCGATGTCGGCCAGGTTGCCGATGGGGGTGGCGACCATGAAGAGCGCGCCCTGCGGATAATGCTGGTGCGCCGCCGCGTCGCGCGCGGCCGCCAACAGGGATGGAGTGCTTGCAGACAATGTGGAGTTCCAGGAAACAGGGATCGCCGGTGGTACCTGCACCGACCACCAAGGCCCGGGGCGATGCTGCCGAAGACACCGCGCTGCTGCACCTGCAGCGCCAGGGCTTGAGGCTGGTTCAGCGCAACTTCAAGTCGCCCGGGCGTGGCGGTGGCGAGATCGATTTGATTATGCGTGAGCCCGATGGCACGCTGGTGTTCATTGAAGTGCGCCAGCGCGCCAGCCAGCGCCACGGCGGTGCGGGCGCCAGCGTCACGCCGCTCAAGCAACGCCGCATCGTGTTCGCCGCGCGGCACTTTTTGCTGCGGCTCGGGTCAGAACCTCCATGCCGCGTCGACGTGGTGCTGATCGACGGCACCAGTGGCCAGCTCGACTGGTTGCGCGCTGCATTCGATGCGTCCTGAGCAATTTGGTACACACCCCACCGCTATGATCGCCCCATGCTTCTGCAACGCATCCAGCAACAGTTCATCGACAGCGCCGATCTGAAGTACCAGTGTGCGCAGTCGCTTGCGCCCGTGGTCGAGGCGGCCACCAACGCGGTGCTGGCCAGCGTCACGGGTGG
>JANPKR010000173.1:0-2622 GCA_031426175.1 Hydrogenophaga sp.
GAGGGCGCGAAAAGCGGCCCGCTGAGCCAGGCCGGCCTGGGTGGCGATGTGGTGTTTGACGGCAGCTGGGACTTCCTTCTGCCCGCCGACGCCGCCACACCGCCGCGCCTGAGCGCGCAGCTGCAGCGCCGCAGCGGCGACCTGTCGGTGCAGACCGATGGGGCGTTCGACGAGAACACCACCTCCACCCAGCGGCTGCAAACCGGCATCAAGGACGCGCGCCTGAGCGTGACCACCCAGGGCGCCAACGTGCAGGCCAGCCTGCGCTGGGACACCGAGCGCCTGGGCCAGGCCAGCGCCGAACTCGGCACGACGCTCAGTCCGCCCAATGGCGAGCAGACCGCCTGGCACTGGGCGCCCGACGCACCGGTGCGCGGCACGGTCACGGCCAGCCTGCCGCAGGTGGGGGTGTGGTCGGCGCTGGCGCCCCCGGGCTGGCGCGTGCGCGGCACGCTGGCCGCCAGCGCCACGCTCGGCGGCACGCGCGCCAACCCGTTGTGGAACGGCACGCTGCAGGCCGACCAGCTGGCGCTGCGCTCCATCGTCAACGGCATCTCGTTCTCGCGCGGCGAACTGCGCGCCACGCTGGCCGGCGAACGCATCACCATCGACCGCTTTTATCTGCAAGGCCGTGGCGGCGTGGAAACCGGTGGCACCCTGCTGGCCAGCGGCACCACCGAGTTCCGGCGCGTCACGGTGGACGGCGTGAGCCAGCGCCAGCCCTACATCAACCTGCAGGCCACGGCGACGAAGCTGCGCGTGTCTTCGCGCGCCGACCGCCGCCTCACGCTCTCGGGCCAGCTTCAGGCCGAGCTGGTGGGCACGGCGCTGCAGATCCGCGGCGGGCTGCGGGCCGACTCCGCGCTCTTTGTGCTGCCCGACGAATCCACCCCCAGCCTGGGTGCCGACGTGGTGGTGCGTGGCACCGAAACCGCGCTGGAGGTGCCGGGCGCCTTCCGCGTGCGGCCCGATGTGCTGATCGACATCGACCTGGGTGACGACTTTCAGGTCAGTGGCCAGGGCCTGCAGACGCGGCTGGCCGGCCAGATCAATGTGCGCAGCACACCCGAGCTGCCCACACCGCGCGTGCTGGGCGATGTGCGCACCGAACGCGGTTCATACCGCGCCTACGGTCAGCAGCTGACCATTGAAAACGGCGTGTTGCGCTTCACCGGGCCGTACGACAACCCCACGCTGGACATCACCGCCGTGCGCCCCAACAGCAGCCAGCGCGTGGGTGTGCAGATCAGCGGCACAGCGCAGTCACCGCGCGTGCGCCTGTTCTCCGACCCCGAACTGCCGGACAGCGAAAAACTGGCCTGGCTGGTGCTGGGCCGCCCAGCCAGCGGCGCTGGGGCCGAGGCCGCCGTGCTGCAGCAGGCCGCACTGGCGCTGCTGGCAGGCCGCGACGGCCGGCTCGACGGCGGCCTGGCTGGCGCGCTGGGCCTGGACGAGGTGTCGTTTGCCGGTGGTGGCACCAACGCCGACGGCACGGCCGCGTCGGCCGCGCTCACGCTGGGCAAGCGCCTGTCGAACAACCTCTACCTCAGCTACGAACGCAGCCTGGCCGGAGCGCTGGGCACCGTGAGCATCTTCTACGACGTGTCGCGCCGCCTCACGGTACGGGCGCGTGCCGGTGAAGAAAACGCGCTCGACTTGATCTTCACCGTGAAATACGACTGACCCCCGCGCCGCGCCTGCAGCGCGTCACCCCCTTCCAGGGGGCAACACCTGCGGCCTGGCCAAGCCAGTTCCGCGGTGTTCTGGACGTGAGTGCCCCCGTACAATGCGCCCACGCAACCGCGGCCATAGTTCAACGGATAGAACGGGCCCCTCCTAAGGGCCAGATAGGGGTTCGATTCCCTTTGGCCGCACCAGCCCTTGCCGACCGGCCGCCGGTCTTCAGCGCAAGGCGCGACCCAGCAACACACCCACCACGATCCCCGTGAACACCGCCATCAGCGGATAGGCGCGAATCTCCCCCCGCAGGTTGTCGGCCGACTCCACGGCCACATCACGCGCCAACAAGGCCTGGCGCTTCATCTGCGCGCCCGTGGCCGTCCACCCAGCATCGCCGTGCAGTTCCGCCTCGTGCGTCCCGTGCTCCACGCGGTCGTTGGCGTCTTGCAGCAGGTCTTTGGTGATTTGGGTGCCGTGGTCGGCCATCCCGGTGTGGCCCGGCTCGCGCACGACCTCGGTGCTGGGGATGCCGGTGTAGGGAAAAGCGGTGGTGGTGGTGATGGACATGGGGGGCTCCGGAGGGTCTGCAAATCGAGACCGGGCACCCACAGTAGGGAAGGTGGGCGGCGGGGTCTGTTCGGTGACGCACGGCAGGTTGGCGATGTCGAAAGCAACCCGCACCGTTCGTCGTTGGATGGTCAACCTGTCGTTCAACCCATCCTGTCCGGAGACCCTCATGCCGATCCAACTCTGCGCCTATCTCTCGTACAACGGTGACTGCACCGAAGCCATGGCGTTTTACGCCCATGTGCTCGGCGCGAAACTCGAAGCGCTCATCACCTACGGCCAGATGCCCGGCGAGATGCCGGTGCCACCCGGGCACGCCGACCGCGTGATGCACGCCTACCTGGTGCATCCCGACTTCGCCATCATGGCCGGCGA
>JANPKR010000174.1:0-8153 GCA_031426175.1 Hydrogenophaga sp.
TGAGCCACCGGCTTGCGGTATCCTTTCGCACCGTTACAACTCCCCCAACCTTCAGTGGCCGAATCCCCTCCCAGTGGTGGGCCGCAGCGCAGCCTGCGGCATGTCGACAAACGTGGTTTCCTGCAAAAGCTCGCGGAGTTCATCCACCCCGGGCCGGACTCCAAAGACGAGCTGATTGAAACCCTCGCCGACGCCGAGGACAACGACATCATCAACGCCGAATCGCGTGTGATGCTCGAGGGAGTGATCCGCATCGCAGACATGACCGCCGGCGACGTGATGGTGGCCACGCCGCGCATGGATGTGCTGGACATCGACGCGCCTTACGATGAACTCCTCCACCTGGTCATCGACACCGCGCACTCGCGCTTTCCGGTGTTCGAGGGCGAGCGCGAAAACATCATCGGCATCCTGCTGGCGAAAGATCTGCTCAAGCTGCAGCGAGCACCCGAGCTCAACATCCGAGCCCTGCTGCGCCCGGCCACCTTCGTGCCTGAAACCAAAGGGCTCAACGACTTGTTGCGCGAGTTCCGTGGCAACCGCAACCACCTGGCCATCGTGATCGACGAATTCGGCCGGGTGGCCGGCCTCATCACCATCGAGGACGTGCTCGAAGAAATCGTCGGCGAGATCGAAGACGAATTCGATGTGGCCGAGGACGAAGGCGACATCTTTGCCTTGGCCGACAGCACCTGGCGGGTCAGCGGCGACACGCCGATCGAGCGCATCAACGAGTCCTTCGGCCTGAAGCTCCCGGAGGACGACTTCGACACCATCGGGGGCATGATCGCCCACACCATGGGGCATGTGCCCAAGCGGGGTGAGACCCACGAACTCGAAGGCCTGCGCTTTGTCGTGCTGCACACCAAGGGTGGTGCGGTGAAGTGGTTCAAGGTCATGCCGGTTCCGGCAGAGCCCTGAGCCCCGCCGCGAGCCCGCCCGGTTTATGCGCAGTCTCTTTGGATCGCTCCACACCCCGTCGAGCTTCAACCCCATGAGCCGCCGCCCCCCGGGGCGCAGTGCTCGGGGCAGCGGCTTTTTCTGGTTCTGGATCTGTCTGCTGGGCGGCTTGTTGCAGGCGGCTTCCATCGCCTGGCCGTTCGCTGGCTGGAGCCTGCCCGGCATGAGCGCAGGGCAACCCAGCGGCTTCTGGCAGATTGTCTCGCTGTCCCTTCTGGTGCTCGCCTTGCAATACGCCACGCGAGTGGGGCAGGCGGCGTGGCGGGGCTGGGTGTTCTCCACCGCCTGGCTCTCAGGCACCTTCTGGTGGCTGTTTATTTCGCTGCACACCTTTGGCGGCTTGCCGGCCTGGCTGGCGGTGCTGGCGGTGGTTGCGCTGGCGGGAGCACTTTCGATCTATTACGCCGTGGCTGTGGGCTTGCTTTGCAGCTGGGCCCCCGTTTCCCGCACTGCGCAGGCGCTGCTGTTTGCGTCGCTCTGGACCTTGGCCGAACTGGCACGGGGCCACTGGTTCACCGGCTTCCCATGGGGCGCCGGCGGGTATGCGCAGGTCGACCTCATGGCGCCCTGGGCGCCGCTGGTGGGCGTGTACGGCATGGGTTTCCTGGCGGCGATCCTGACCTACGCCATGGCCTCCGTGGTCTCGGGCCTGTGGCGGCGTTTGAGCATATGGATGCTCTCGCCGGTGAGCCGGCCTGTGGGGCGGACCGCAGCTGGATCGCGCATGGCGATGCCGGGTGCCCGTGTGCAGGCTCGCGTGGTGCCGGGAATGACCGATGGCTGGTGGGGCCTGGCGCGGTCATTGATCCTGCTCGTGCTGGTGGGTGGGTTGTTGTTGAGCATGCTGGGGGGTGGTCAGGCGTGGCGCACCCTGGGACAGCGTGGTACCTCTAGCGCCGGCGAACTGCGGGTGTGGCTGTTGCAAGGCAACATTGCGCAAGACCAGAAGTTCGTGCCTGGCACCGGCATCGCCCAAGCCTTGTTCTGGTACCCGCAGCAGATCGGCCTGGCGGTGGAAGCCGCACGAGCCAACCCCGCTGCAGGGCCGCAGCTCGTGGTGGCGCCGGAGACCGCCATTCCACTGCTGCCCAACCAGCTGGGCGCTGAATTCTGGAAGCCGCTGCTCGGCGGTCTCGCGGATCAAGCGGCTGGCGGTACCAGCGCACTGGTCGGCCTGCCTCTGGGCAGCCTGGAGAAGGGCTACACCAACTCGGTGTGGGGCCTGACGCCCGAGACAGCCGCGAAGGAGCGGGCCAGGGTTGACGTGCCTGGCGCGCTGGGGGCCAGCATCTACCGCTACGACAAGAACCACCTCGTGCCGTTTGGTGAATTCATCCCGCCGCTGTTCCGCTGGTTTACCGATCTCCTGAACATCCCGCTGGGCGATTTCAACCGCGGTGGCCTGGCCCAGCCCTCATGGCCGGTGGCGGGACAGCGCATCGCGCCCAACATCTGCTTTGAAGACCTCTTTGGCGAAGAGCTGGCCGCGTCGTTCGCCAACGCGACCACCGCCCCCAGCGTGTTGATCAACCTGAGCAACATCGCCTGGTTCGGTGACTCGGTGGCCATTGACCAGCATCTGCAGATCTCGCGGCTGCGCGCCATGGAGCTGGGTCGACCCATGCTGCGCGCCACCAACACCGGAGCCACCGCCGTGATCGACCACAACGGTGTGGTCACGCACCAGCTGGAGCGGCTCACGCGCGGCCGGCTCGAGGCCACCGTTCAGGGACGCAACGGCATCACGCCTTATGCGCAATGGACCGCGCGTTGGGGTCTCATGCCGATGTGGGTCGGCTGTCTGGTGCTGGTGTTTGTCATTGCATCCGTGCGCAGCCTGGGCCGCCGCGGCGGCCGTACCCGCCGGCGCTGATCGACGCGGTTCAGCGATTCGACAGCAATCGTTCACAACTCCATCAGACACCGCGCCGGGTGCGTTGGTACGACTCTAGACCCCCGATCCTGTTGGCGGGGCCGTCTCGCGGGAACTCTCCAGGGCGTCTCCATTCCTCGCCACCATCCCTCGCAGGTGTTGGGTCACGTCGTCAACACCGAACTGTTCAAGTTCCTGGAGAAAATCGCCGCCCTGCAGGCCAGGACCGATCCCGCGTTCGAGCGCATGAACCCACACATCGCCATGCGGCGCGGGCCGAGCATGACGATCAACGAACTGGTTGGCTTCGGGTTGGACATGACCGACCTTCAGGCGCGCATCTCCAACGACACCGGAGCGCAGCAGCTGCGCGAAAAGTGGCCTGATGCAGAGCGTCATTCAAGACCTGGCCACCATCGACGCCGGTAACAAGGTGGGCGACCTCAACACCTTGATGAACGCCTTCGACAACCACATCACCCAGGTCTCGGACGCCAAATCGGTGGGCATACCGATCAGCTTTTTCTTCAAGAAAATCTCCAAGGCGCACATCGCGCAGCTGTGGCTCGACAAGTACTTCGCCCTGGCCAAGAACAAGGGCGATCCCGCTGCCGCCGAGGCTGCGCCGACGAAGTGACCGGGCGCACCCGGCCGGGTGGGGCGCGCCCGTAAAATCGGGGTTTGCGCAGCTATGCCCGGCGCGTTTCATCTTTCTTCTGCGCGGCCCGCGCGCCAGCCCCATGTTGACCTTTCAGCAAATCATCCTGACCTTGCAGTCCTACTGGGACAAGCAAGGCTGCGCCCTGCTCCAGCCCTACGACATGGAAGTGGGTGCCGGCACCAGCCACACCGCCACGTTCTTGCGCGCCCTGGGCCCTGAGCCGTGGAAGGCGGCCTACGTGCAGCCGAGTCGCCGCCCCAAGGACGGCCGCTACGGCGAGAACCCCAATCGCTTGCAGCACTACTACCAGTACCAGGTGATCCTGAAGCCAGCGCCCAGCAACATCCTGGAGCTCTACCTCGGCAGCCTGGAGGCGCTGGGCTTCGATCTCAAGAAAAACGACATCCGATTCGTGGAAGACGACTGGGAAAACCCCACGCTGGGCGCCTGGGGCCTGGGCTGGGAGGTCTGGCTCAACGGCATGGAAGTCACACAGTTCACCTACTTCCAGCAGGTGGGTGGCATCGACTGCAAACCCATCACCGGCGAGATCACCTACGGCCTGGAGCGCCTGGCCATGTACCTTCAGGGCGTGGACAACGTCTATGACCTGGTGTGGACCCAGCGTGCAGACGGCTCCAAGCTGAGCTACGGCGACGTGTACCTGCAGAACGAGAAGGAACAGTCGGCCTACAACTTCGAGCACTCCGATGCCGACTTTTTGTTCACCGCTTTCACCGCGCACGAGAAGCAGGCCAAGCACCTGATGGAGCAGCAGCTGGCACTGCCGGCGTACGAGCAGGTGCTCAAGTGCGCGCACAGCTTCAACCTGCTGGACGCGCGTGGCGCCATCAGCGTGACCGAGCGCGCAGCCTACATCGGCCGCATCCGCAACCTCGCGCGCGGCGTGGCCCAGAGCTACTGCGAGAGCCGCGAGCGCCTGGGTTTCCCCATGGCGCCGCGCGAGTGGGTGGAGCAGATGACGAAGAAGGCCGCGTGAGCGCCCGGAGAAAGAACAAGAATGACCGCACAGAACCTGCTCGTTGAACTGTTTGTTGAAGAGCTGCCCCCGAAGGCCCTGAAGAAGCTCGGCGACGCCTTCGCCAGCGTGCTGGCCGACCAGCTCAAGGTCCAGGGCCTGGCCCCGGCCGAAACGGTGGTGACCGCGTTTGCCTCGCCGCGCCGCCTGGCCGCACACGTCACCGGTGTGCTGGCCCGCGCGGACGACAAAGCCGTGTCGCAAAAGCTCATGCCGGTGAGCGTGGGCCTGGACGCCAGCGGCCAGCCCACGCCCGCGCTGCTCAAGCGCCTGGCTGCGCTTGGTGCCGATGGGTCGGCCGTGGCCGGCCTCAAGCGCGCACCCGACGGCAAGGCCGAGGCGCTGTTTTACGAGAGCGTGGCGCCCGGCGCCGCGCTGGCTGCAGGCTTGCAGAAAGCGCTGGACGAAGCGCTGGCCAAGCTGCCGATCCCGAAGGTCATGAGCTACCAGCTGGAAACCGACTGCGAGCTGCCTGGCTGGAGCAGCGTGAACTTCGTGCGGCCGGCGCATGGCCTCGTGGCCTTGCACGGCAGCGCGGTGGTGCCCGTGAAGGCGCTGGGGCTGACCTCGGGCAACACAACACACGGCCACCGTTTTGAAGCGACTGTTTCGCCCGTGGTGCTGAAAGACGCCGACAGCTACGCGTTGACGCTGGCGGGTGACGGCGCCGTGATTGCCTCGTTTGCCGAACGCAAGGCCGAGATCACGCGCCAGCTGGCGGCCGCCGCAGCCAAGTTGGGCGGCGGTTGCAAGCCGATTGAAGACGATGCGCTGCTTGAAGAAGTGACCGCGCTGGTCGAGCGGCCCAACGTGCTGATTTGTGAGTTCGAGCAGCAGTTCCTCGGCGTGCCGCAGGAATGCCTGATCCTCACGATGAAGGCGAACCAGAAGTACTTCCCGCTGCTCAACGCGCAGGGAAAGCTGACGAACCAATTCCTGGTGGTCAGCAACATCAGCCCCACGGATGCGAGCGCGGTGATCGGTGGCAACGAGCGCGTGGTGCGCCCGCGCCTGGCCGATGCCAAGTTCTTCTTCGACCAGGACCGCAAGAAGACGCTGGCTTCGCGGGTCGAGGGCCTGGGCAAGGTGGTCTATCACAACAAGCTGGGCACGCAGGGCGAGCGCACGGAGCGTGTGCGGGCGATTACGCGTGCCATTGGCCAACAGCTCGGTGGCGATGTGCTGGCGAAGAGCGCCGACACCGCCGCGCAGCTCGCCAAGACCGACCTGCTCACCGACATGGTGGGCGAGTTTCCGGAGCTGCAGGGCGTCATGGGCGGCTACTACGCGCGCCACGACGGCCTGACGGAAGACATCGCGTTTGCGATCGAAGACCACTACAAGCCTCGCTTCGCGGGCGACGAACTGCCGCGCAACATGGCGGGCGTGGTGGTGGCCTTGGCCGACAAACTGGAAACATTGGTCGGCATGTTCGGCATCGGCAATTTGCCAACCGGCGACAAGGACCCGTTTGCGCTGCGTCGGCATGCGCTGGGGGTGATTCGCATGTTGCTTGAGAAGGACTTGGGCGTTGACCTGATGCCCTTGCTGGACAAGGCTTACGACGCTTTTGGCGACAAACTTCCCGCCGTTCGGGCTGAGCCTGTCGAAGCCCTCGCCAGCTTCATTTACGACCGACTCGCCGGCGGCCTGCGCGAGCAAGGCAGCAGCGCGCAGGAAGTCGATGCCGTGCTCGCTTTGAAACCCCGGCGACTGGGCGACGTGCCCAAACGCCTCGCGGCCGTCCGCGCCTTCGCCGCCCTGCCCGAAGCCCCAGCCCTCGCCGCCGCCAACAAACGCATCGGCAACATCCTCAAGAAGTCTGAAGGCGACGTGGCTGCAACGGTGAGCGAATCCGTGCTGGTCGAGCAAGCCGAGAAGGACCTGTTCGCCGCCATGCAAGCGACCGTGCCCGCCGCGAACGCGAAGTTCGAAGCGGGTGACTACACCGCCAGTCTTCAAGCACTCGCCGCCCTGCGCGCCCCGGTCGACGCCTTTTTCGACGGTGTGATGGTCAACGCCGACGACCCGGCGCTCAAGGCCAACCGCCTGGGCCTTCTCAAGCAACTGCACGACGCCATGAACCGCGTGGCCGATCTCTCGCGCCTGGCCACCTGAGACCGCCATGAAACTCCTCATCCTCGACCGCGACGGCACGCTCAACCGCAGCCGCGACGACTACGTCGCCTCGCCGGACGAGTGGGAGGCGCTGCCCGGTGCGTTGGAGGCTGTGGCGCGGCTCAACCAGGGTGGCTGGCGCGTGGTGCTGGCCACCAACCAGTCCGGCATCGGGCGCGGCTTGTTTGACATGGCGTCGCTCAACGCCATCCACGCCAAGATGCACCGCAAGCTCGCTGCGGCCGGCGCGCGGGTGGACGCGGTGTTTTTCTGCCCGCACGCACCTGACGAAGGCTGCTCATGCCGCAAGCCCTCGCCCGGGCTGTTCACTCAGATCGGCGAGCGTTTCGGCGTCTCGCTGGCCTCGGTGCCGGCGGCCGGTAACGCGCTGCGGCACGTGAGGGCCGCGGCCGCTGCGGGCTGTCCTGCCCACCTGTTGCTCACCGGCCAGTCCGAGCACCTGCGTGGCCGTGTTGGCATGGGGTCGGATGCCGATCTCGCCGCGCTCGTGCCCGACCTGCCCCCGGGCACCCACACACACGACGATCTCGGCGCCTTTGCCGACTGGCTGCTTGCGCAGCCCACGACCTGAACAGCTTCCATGTACCTCATCCATCTCCTGCGCTCGATCCTGCACACGCTGTTCATGGTGGTGACGGTGATCCCTTGGGGGCTCGCGGTGCTGATCGCCGCGCCTTTCCTCAACAGCACGCAGATCTACTGGATGTGTACCGGCTGGCTCAAGCTTGCGGTCAACGGCGGAACGGTCATCCTCGGCATCAAGAACGAGGTGATCGGTTTCGAGAACCTGCCGGTGGGCAGCACCGCGCCGGCGATCTTGCTGGTCAAGCACCAGTCCACCTGGGAAACCTTCAGCATGCCTGCGCTCATGCCGCACCCGTTGGCCTATGTGTTCAAGAAAGAGCTGCTGTACGTGCCGTTCTTCGGCTGGGCCATGGGCCGCATGGACATGATCCACATCGACCGCAGCAAGCGCGCCCAGGCCTTCAACAAGGTCGTGGAGCAGGGCCAGCGCCTGCTCAACCAGGGCACCTGGGTCATCATGTTTCCGGAAGGCACGCGCATCCCGCGCGGCCAGAAGGGCACCTACAAGAGCGGCGGCACGCGCCTGGCGGTGGAGACCGGCGCGCCGGTGATCCCGATCGCCGTGACCTCGGCCAAATGCTGGCCGCGCAAGGCGTTTGTCAAGAAGCCGGGCACCGTGGAGTTTTCCATCGGCAAACCGATTCCCAGCCAGGGCCGCCAGCCCGACGAGCTGATGCGCGAAGTCGAGGACTGGATCGAAGCGGAAATGCGCCGCCTCGACCCCACGGCCTACCCCAAGGGCTGAGCCCGCCATGCAGCGCTTCCTCCAGCTGGCGCTCGACTTCCTCGGCGGCCCCGACCCCGAGCCGCGGCGGCCGGCGCTCCCGCCGCGCGTCGACGTGGCCGCCGCACCCGCGCTGCCCACCCTGCCCCTGTCCCAGGTGTTCCAGCCTGCA
>JANPKR010000175.1:0-2428 GCA_031426175.1 Hydrogenophaga sp.
CACCTGATGTGGGAACGCCTGCAGATGCTGCTGCAGCAGGGCAAAAGCATCCTGCTCACCACGCACTTCATGGACGAGGCCGAGCGCTTGTGCTCGCGCCTGCTGGTGCTGGACCACGGCCACAAGATCGCCGAAGGCAGACCCCGTGAACTGATCGCGAAGCACCTGGAGCCCGATGTGGTGGAGGTGTACGGCCAGGGCGCGCTGGCGCTGGCCCAAAGCGAAGAACACGCCGCCGTGCGCGCGCTTGCAGCGCGCGTGGAGGTGAGCGGCGAGACGGTGTTTTTCTACACCGCACAGGCCATGCCGCTGCTTGCGGCGCTCGGTGCGCATCCGCAGCTGCGCACGCTGCATCGGCCTGCGAACCTGGAAGATTTGTTTCTGAAACTCACAGGCCGGCAAATACGGGAAGACGGTTGATGGCGAGGGCTTCGACAGGCTCAGCCCGTACGGATACCTCGGCACACCCCTCATGAACACGACACCTCCCCTGCCCCGCCGCCCGTCTCACTGGTCACCCCCGAAGGTTTCGATGCGCTGGTGGCCCGTTTTTCTGCGCAACCTGCTGGTCTGGAAGAAGCTCGCCATCCCCAGCCTGGTGGGCAACATCGCCGAGCCACTGATGTGGCTGGTGGCTTTTGGCTACGGCATGGGCGCGCTGGTGGGACAGGTCTCCGTCGACACGCCGCAAGGCAGCGTGGCCGTGCCCTACATCCTGTTTCTCGCCAGCGGCAGCATCTGCATGAGCGCCATGAACGCGGCCAGTTTCGAAGCGCTGTACTCGGCGTTCTCGCGCATGCACGTGCAGAAAACCTGGGACGGCATCATGAACGCGCCGGTGAGCCTGGACGATGTGGTGATGGCGGAAATGCTGTGGGCAGGTTTCAAGGCCCTGTTTTCAGTCACCGCCATCATGGGCGTGATGCTCGCGCTGGGCATCAGCCATTCACCCAAACTGCTGCTGGCCTGGCCAGTGCTGCTGGGGGTGGGCATCACGTTCTCGTGCATCGCCCTGGTGTTCAATGCCCTGGCCCAGGGCTACGACTTCTTCACTTACTACTTCACGCTGTTCCTGACACCCATGATGTTCCTGTCGGGCGTCTTCTTCCCTCGGGAACAACTGCCGCTGGTGGTGCGCCACCTCTCTGACTGGCTGCCGCTGACCAACGCGGTGGAACTGGTTCGACCTTTGTTCATGGACCAATGGCCTGCGCAGCCTTGGCTGCATGCGGGCGTGCTGCTGGTTTACACCGTGGCAGCGTTCTGGCTGGCCCTCGCGCTCACGCGCAAAAGGTTTGCCAAATAGCCTTCAATGGACTGTCTGCAGCGCTGGCTGGGCGTCCATGTACAGCTCGGCGCCGGTGTCCATGAACTCTTCTGCTTCGATCACGGCGTCGAAGTCGCGGGCCGCATCAAAAATCTTGGGGATCAGGGGCTTGTCCAGTGGACGGCAGATGCGCTGACGCAGGCCGCGCAGGTTGGCGCTGGTTTCCATGGCGTGGATCACGGCTTCTGGATCGAGCATCAGGACAAAGGGGTTGAGGCGGCTGGATGGTGTGGACATGGTGGGCTCCTTGGGGAAATACGGTGGTGTTTCAAATCGGGTGTCGATGAAACAAACTGTATCGGGGGCCCCACGGTGCGTTAAGTCGGCGCAGCCCCATTCCGGTTGTAAGAACTTGCCTGACACGGCGTCCGGGACACCTACACGCCTGGCGTGAAAAAATTCACGGTGCCGTGCATCACGGCCCCGTTCGCAGGGCTTCCACACTCGCGCGCACCACGGCCTGCACACTGCCGCTGTCCTTGTACTGGTTGCGCAGGTAGGTGGCGTGGTTGCCCACGCGGCCGGCGGTGCGTTCGATCTCGTCGAGCGCCGCCATGGAGTTGAGCGCCTGAGCGTGCGGCTCGATCTTGCGCAGCGTGGCCAGGATGTCTTCGCGAATGCTGATCTGTTCGCGCGTCTTGGGGTTGACCATCATGCCGTCCAGCCCGAAACGGCAAGCCTGGAAACGGTTGTAGGTGTAGACGAGGTAGTCGTCTTCTTCGGGTGGCAGCTCGGTGCGTTCCAGCAGGTGGCGGCACAGCGCCTGCAGATAACACGCGAGACCCGCCGCGCGCTCCACCGTGAGCGGTGTGTCGCACACGCGCAGCTCGATCGTGCCGTACTCGGGCTTGGGCCGGATGTCCCAGTAGAAGTCCTTCATGGACTTGACCACGCCGGTGCTCTCCATCTTGGTGAAGTACACGTTGGCGAAGTCGTCCCAGCTCAGCGTGAAGGGCGCGCGGCCGCTCATCGGGAAGGCGAACACGGAATTCAGGCGCGCCGAATCGAACAGGCTGTCGTGGCCCTGGACAAAGGGAGAAGAAGCGGACAGCGCGATGAAATGCGGGATGTAGCGGTTCAAGGCGTGCAGCAGGTACATCG
>JANPKR010000176.1:0-7417 GCA_031426175.1 Hydrogenophaga sp.
GTGTGGGAACCCGAAGAAATTTACTGGGGCCCCGAGTCCGAGTGGATGGGCGACGAGCGCTACACCGGTGACCGCGAACTCGAGAACCCGCTGGGCGCCGTGCAGATGGGCCTGATCTATGTGAACCCGGAAGGCCCCAACGGCAAGCCCGACCCCCTGGGCTCGGCACGCGACATCCGCGAAACCTTTGCCCGCATGGCGATGAACGACGAAGAAACCGTGGCACTCACCGCCGGCGGCCACACCTTCGGCAAGTCGCACGGCGCGGCCGATCCAGGCCAGTACGTGGGGGCTGAACCGGAAGGCGCCAGCATCGAAGAACAAGGCCTGGGCTGGAAAAACAGCTTTGGCAGCGGCAAGGGCGCGCACGCTATCACCAGCGGCATCGAAGGCCCCTGGACCCCCACGCCCACGACCTGGGACAACAGCTACTTTGAAACCCTGTTCGGTAACGAGTGGGAGCTGACCAAGAGCCCCGCTGGTGCGCACCAGTGGCGTGCGAAGAATCCCGACGCCGCCACCGCACCGGATGCGCACGACCCGAACAAGCGCCAGGCCACCACCATGACCACGGCCGACATGGCCATGCGCATGGACCCGGCCTACGAAAAGATCTCGCGCGATTTCATGGCCAACCCGGACAAGCTGGCCGACGCCTTTGCCCGCGCCTGGTACAAGCTCACCCACCGCGACATGGGCCCGATCGCCCGTTACCTCGGCCCGCTGGTGCCGAAAGAAGAGCTGATCTGGCAAGACCCGGTGCCAGCGGTGGACCACCCCCTGGTCAACGAGCATGACATCGCTTCGCTCAAGGCCAAGCTGCTGGCCTCCGGCCTGTCGATCGCACAACTGGTGAACACGGCCTGGGCATCGGCATCCACTTTCCGCGGCTCCGACAAGCGCGGTGGCGCCAACGGTGCGCGCATCCGCCTGGCACCGCAGAAAGACTGGGCGGTGAACCAGCCCGCGGAGCTCGCGCAAGTGTTGGCCAAGCTCGAAGCCATCCAGGCCGAGTTCAACGGCGCGCAGGCCGGCGGCAAGAAGATCTCGCTGGCCGACCTGATCGTGCTGGGCGGCTCTGCGGCGGTGGAAGCCGCCGCGAAAAAAGCCGGCCAGATCGTGACCGTGCCGTTCTCGCCCGGCCGCACCGACGCCACGCAGGCCCAGACCGACGTGGACTCGTTCGCACCGCTGGAGCCGTTGGCCGACGGTTTCCGCAACTACGTGCGCAAAGGTCTTGAGGCCTCGGCCGCCGAGCGCCTGCTCGACAAGGCCAACCTGCTCACGCTGACCGCGCCCGAGATGACGGTGCTGGTCGGTGGCCTGCGCGTCCTCAACGCCAACACGGGACGCGCCAGCCACGGTGTTTTCACCACGCGCCCGGAAACGCTGAGCAACGACTTCTTCGTCCACCTGCTCGACATGGGCACGGTGTGGAGCAAGTCCAGCACCGAAGGCGTGCTCGAAGGCCGAGACCGGGTCACCGGCAGCGCCAAGGGCACGGGCACCGTGGTTGACCTGGTGTTTGGTTCGAACTCCGTGTTGCGCGCTCTGTCCGAGGTGTACGCCAGCAGCGACGCACAGGCCAAGTTCGTGCGCGATTTCGTGGCCGCCTGGACCAAGGTGATGAACCTGGACCGCTTCGACCTGAAGTGATGCCGCAGGGCATGGGCTGAGCGCCCTGCCCCGCCCACCAAGCCCGGCACCTGAATTCGTTCTGGTGCCGGGTTTACTTTTTGGTGCGCGCAGTCTTGGGTTTGGCTGCGGGCGGCTTCGCGCGGGGTTGCGACTGCGCCTGCTCCAGCCACAGCAGCGTGTCGGTGTGCGACAGAAAGCGCCGCAAGTAGTCGGGCGAGAGATCGCGCATCAAGGCCAGCGTGCGCAGCACCAGCCGGTGGGAGTTGAGCGGTCCGGCGTTCTCGGGGCCCTGCGCCACCGCCTGGGTCACCTCGTCTTCGGCGCAGATGCGCGACCAGGTGTCGCGGAAGCTCTGGGCGCTGCGCAGTTCGCGGCCTGGCGGCGCGGTGACGGCGATGTCGCGGTTGAGTTGCGCCAGCGGGGATGTTGCGCGGTTGGGCGCGGGCTTTGAAGGCAGTGCCTGCGTGGGATGGTCGGGCCAGGCCTGTTGCAACCGACCCTGCAGCACACGCTGCACCGCCTCGGGCGCGGTCTGCAAGCGGCGCTCCAAGGTCGCCACAAAGTGCGCCTGCACCGGATCACTCACGCTGGCCTGCCTTGGTCGTGCTGGTCGATGGAGCAGCCTTGGGCACGGGCGCCATCTCCACCCGGCGGTTGAGCGCGCGGCCCTTCTCGTCGGCGTTGGACGCCACGGGTTGCTCCGCACCGAACGCAGCGCTGAACACGCGCTGCGGGGGCATGCCCTCCTCGATCAGAGCGCGGGTCACGGTGAGCGCGCGTTGCGCCGAGAGTTCGAGGTTGTCGGTGTAGCGCTGGTTGTTCGCCTGCACCGGGCGGTCGTCGGTGAAGCCGCTGACCATCAGCATCTCGTCGCGCTCACCCAGGTACACCTGCAGCGGCGGCACCAGGCTTTTGAGCACCTGCCGCCCCTCGGGGCGCAGCTCGTCCGAGTTCAGCGGAAACAGCACGCTGCCGCTGATGCCGATGCGGCCGTTGTCCAGCGTCACACGGCCGGTCTGCAGCGGAATGGCCAGCGCCTTCTCCAGCGCCATGCGCCGGGCTTCCTCTTGCTGCCGTTTCTGCACCTCCGACTGCAGGCTGGCCACCAGGTCCATCTGCACCACCAGCACGCCGATGAGGATGAGCACGAAGGCGCCCACCAGCCCGGCCATGAGGTCACCGAACACGGCCCACACCGGCGCGCTCTGTTCGCCCGCGCCGTCGTCGAGGGTGTCGTCCAGCCCGGTCATCACGCGGCGCTCTCCGCCGTGCGCTTCTGCTCACTGCGCAGCCGGCGCAGGTCGTCCACGATGCCTTGCTGCGAGCTGATGCTCAGGTCGATCACCTCGCGCGCTTGCGCCACGTAGTAAGCCAGCTGCTCGTCGCTGCGCTGCATCGACTGGCCCACCGCCGCTTCAATGCGCTGCAGGCTGTCGATGAGTTTATCGTTGGTGGCGGCAAACAGCCGCACGCCGTGGCCAAAGGCTTCGCCCAGCGCGGCGAGTTCGATGGCGCTGCCGCTGACCTGCGCGGCCACGTCTTCGCTGCGGTGCGCCTGCGCGCCCACGGTCTCGGCGAACTGGCGGCCCACCTGGTCGAGCACGCTGCTGGCCGACGAGACCAGCGATTCGATCGCCGCGCGCTGCTCGCCCGTGGCCTGCTCCACGGTCTGCAGCAAGCTGCCGATGTTGTTCATGAGCGTGGTGCGTTCCTGCAGCGCGAGGTTGTCGCGCTCGCCCAGCTGTGTGGTTTCGCGGCGCAGGTGCGCGATCACCTCGGCCGCGGCCTTGGGTGCCTCGGCGGCGGTGTCCAGCAAGCGCTGGACGGCTGCCTCGGTGCGCGCGGCTTCTTCGCTGCGCAATGTGGTCAGCTCTTCGCGCCAGTGCGTGGCGGTTTGCGCCAGCGTCTGGCCCACGGCCTGCTGCTGCGCGAGCGTCTGCGCGCCGAGCTGTTGCCACTCGGTCTGCAGGGTGGTGGCCATGGCCTGCAAGGATTGGGTCCAGGCGGTCTGGCGCGCTTGTTCGTTGGCGCTTTGTTCGGCCTGCGCGCGCGCGACGCTGTCCTGCACGCTGGCGATGAGCGCAGCGGAGCGCTGTTCGAAAGAACCGAAGAGCTCCTGCATCTGCGTGTGAACCGCGTCATGCACGCGCTCGTGCAAGAGCGAAGACTCGGCCGCGATGGCGGTCATGGCGTTTTCCACCACCGGCTGCAAGGTCTCGCCCGCGATGCGCGCACTGGCCGACAGGCTGTCGCTGAGCGAGCGCGCCACCGATTGGCCGAGCGCCTGGTAGGCCGTGTTGGTTTCGCGGTGAAACGCCTCCTGGCGCGCCAGCAACTGCTCGTCCAGCTGCAGGCCGCGTTTCTCCATCTTCTCCATCAGGGCCTGCAGCTGATTCACCACGGCGGGCAATGCGCCGGCCTGCTGCTGCAGCGCCTTGAAGGTCTCATTGCGCTGGTGGGCGAGCGAAAAAGGGCGGAACACGGTGGTGATCTGCGCGTCGAGTTCGCGCACCACCTGCAGGCGCTCGCGCCGGCTGATGGCCGACATGAGGCCCAGCATGGCCGAGGTGGCCACGCCCACCACCGAGGTGCCGAACGCCAGACCCAGGCCCTTGATGGGTTCGGCCAGCGCAGAACGGATGGCCTGCAAATCGGCCGTGCCCTCCAGCGTGAACACGGCGCCGCGGAAGGTGACGACCAGCCCCAGGAAGGTACCGAGCATGCCCAGCATCACCAGCAGACCGATCAGGTACGGCGTGAGCGCGAGGCCCGGCAAGGCACTGCGCTCACCTTCGATGCGGGCACGCACGGGGCCTTGCAGCGCAAGTGGCAGGCAGTCAAGCCAGTCACTCAATTGCGCCAGCGGTCGCGGCACCTCGGCCAGTGCCCGGGACAGCGCAGCGGTGAGCGCGGAGAAGCGCCGGATCTCCTGCGCACCCAGCAGGTAGGTGGCGCCGATGGCCAAGGTCATGGCCAGTGCGATGGCACTGGTGCCGACGAAGCCCCAGCCGACCCAGATCACGGCGATGAGGCCCAGCGCAAAAGCGCTCAGAACAAAGAGGCGGTTCATGGAGTGGGGATTCATGGGTGTTGTGTCACTTCCTGGCCCAGGGCCTCGACCATGCCGACCACGGGCTGCAGCCGCAGGTCCAGCTCGGCGAGCAGCGTTTGCTGCAGCTCGTGTTCAAACAGCGGCTGCCAGCCGCCGGGGTGGGATTGGCGCAGATGCGCAAAACGCGCCTTGAGAAAGGTGGGCACGCCGGCCAGCAGCCGCTGCTCGCGCCCGCCGAGCATGGGCTCAAGCACAGCGTCCAGTGCGGCCAGTTGCGCCAGGCGCGCGGAGGTCAGCGACAAAGTCTTGCGCACATGGCCGCGCAGCGCTTCGATGCTCATGTCCATGCGGCGCTGCTGCTCCAGGCAACGCTGGTGGTGGAGTGCAAAGCCGGCGTCGGTGTCGTCGGTGCCCTCGTCGGCGGGCTCGCGCGGTGGGCTGGTGATGGCCTGGCTCAGCGCGGCGCGCACGCGCTGCAACTCGGCCTGCACGCTGCGGGCGCTGGCCGGCACTGCGGGGCGCCGGGCACGTGCCACGGCGGGCAGAGCCTGGTGGAGCGAACTCAACGCAATCGCGTCGGCCACGTTGAACCACTGGCCCAGGCGCTCGGCCAGATCCTGCCGCGGCACGTCCGCCGGCGCGGACTGCCAGCCAGCGAGCTGGCGCACCAGGGCTGAGCGGTTGAAGTTGCTGCGCAAAAAAGCATTCCTTGGCGCCCCACAGGCGCAATCGGCATCAAGAACAGGGTGGGTTGCCGACTTCGGGGGCGTGCACGCCCGTCAGCGGTGGCCGGGCCGGACATCCGGCGGCCAAGGCGACATTAGAAACGATCCGCTGGGCCGACTTGTAACCGCCGGACCGGGGTGCGGATCTCAGAGCACCAGCACGGCGCGGAAATCGTTCACGTTGGTGTGTGTGGGCCCGGTGACCACCAGATCGCCCAGCGGCTGGAAATAGCCATAGGCGTCGTTGCGCGCGAGGTGGTCGGTGACTTTGAGGCCCTGCGCTGCTGCGCGGGCCAGGGTGTCGGGCGTCACCAGCGCACCGGCGTTGTCTTCCATGCCGTCGATGCCGTCGGTGTCGGCCGCCAGCGCCCACACACCGGCGATGCCGTTGAGCGCCTGCGCCATGCCCAGACAGAACTCGCCGGCACGGCCGCCCTTGCCATTGGCATGCCCTTGCACGCGTGGGCGCACCGTCACGGTGGTCTCGCCGCCACTGAGGATCACACACGGTGTCTTGAAATCGCTGCGGCCCAGCGCCGCCGAGCGCGCCAGCGCCGCGTGCACCTTGCCCACCTCGCGCGACTCGCCTTCGATCTCGTCGCTGAGCACACAGGTGTTGAGCCCGATCGCGCGCGCGGCAGCCGCGGCAGCTTCCAGGCTTTGCTGTGGCGTGGCGATCAGGTGCACCTCGTGGCCTTGCAGGCGTGCATCACCGGGCTTGGGTGTTTCGAGCTCGCCGCGCTCCAGCTGCGCGCGCACGGTCGGCGGAACGTCGATGCCGTAGCGCTGCAGGATGTCCAGCGCATCGGCGCAGGTGGTGGCGTCGGCCACGGTGGGACCGCTGGCGATCACACTCACGTCATCACCCGGCACGTCGCTGATGGTGATGGTGACCACCCGCGCGGGCGCGCAGCCCGCCGCCAGCCGCCCACCTTTGATGCGCGAGAGGTGCTTGCGCACCGTGTTCATCTCCAGGATGTTGGCGCCGCTGTTGAGCAGCTCGCGGTTGATGCGCTGCTTGTCTTCCAGCGTGAGGCCATCGGCCGGCAGCGTGAGCAGCGAGGAGCCGCCACCCGAGATGAGACAGAGCACCAGGTCGTCCGCCGTGAGGCCCTGGGTGAGTTGCAGGATGCGATGCGCGGCGGCCAGGCCGGCTGCGTCGGGCACCGGGTGCGAGGCTTCCACCACCTCGATGCGCTCAATCAAACCCGCCGGGCGCGGTGGCGTGTGGTCGTAGCGCGTGACCACCAGGCCGGAGATGGGTGCGTCGGCGGGCCACAGGGCTTCCACCGCCTGCGCCATGGCACCGCCGGCCTTGCCGGCACCAATCACCACGGTGCGTCCCTTGGGCGGCGGTGGCAGGAACGCGGCTGTGTTGTTCAGGGGCAGCGCGCGCTGCACCGCCACATCAAACAAGTGGCGCAACAGTGCGCGGGGGTCGGCGAGGCTGGGGGATGGGGTCGTGTCGGGCATGGGGGGGAGTTTAGAGACTGCAGGCCCTCACCCCAACCCTCTCCCGCAAGCGGGAGAGGGAGTGAATGCACGTCAGGCGGCGGCGTCAGGCGCGATCGTGTGGTGCGCCATCAGCTCAAGGCTGCGGCACAGCGCCGAATGGTCCAGCCCCGCCATGCCGTGGGCGGCGCAGCTCTGCATCAGTTGCGCTGCGCTGGCGGTGTGCGGCAGGCTCACGCCGAGTTCCTTCGCGCCTTGCAGCGCGAGGTTCAAATCTTTCTGGTGCAGCTCGATGCGAAAGCCCGGCTTGAAGGTGCGCTGGATCATGCGTTCACCGTGCACTTCCAGAATGCGGCTGGCCGCAAAGCCGCCCATGAGCGCCTGGCGCACCTTGGCCGGGTCGGCGCCGGCCTTGCTGGCGAACAGCAGGGCCTCGGCCACGGCTTCGATGTTCAGCGCCACGATGATCTGGTTGGCCACCTTGGTGGTCTGCCCGTCGCCATTGCCGCCCACCAGCGTGATGTTTTTGCCCATGGCTTCAAACAGCGGT
>JANPKR010000177.1:0-2330 GCA_031426175.1 Hydrogenophaga sp.
GTGGCCGCGTGTGGCCTGGCGCAGGGCATGGATTTGCCGGCCAGCGTGGCGCCTTTTATCCTGCGCGGAGTCACGCTGTACGGCATCGACAGCGTGATGGCCCCCATGGCCCGTCGCGAGGCCGCCTGGGAAACCCTGGCCAAAAGCCTGAACCGCGAGCAACTCGCCACCATCACCACCGAGATCGGCCTGGGTGAAGCCGTGGCTGCGGCCGGCGAGATACTGGCGGGTCGGGTGCGTGGGCGGCTGGTGGTGGATGTGAACCGCTGAAGCGGGTTGCCGCAGCGTGTTACAAACCCGGGGGGGTAGGGCGGAATACACGCCCGTTTCAAGCGTTGTGTCGATCAATGGCAACTTTGCCAAGGCAACATCCTGAATCCATGCGCATATTCACCACCATCCTCGACACCGTCGCGCAGCGCCTGATGAGCGAGCCCACGCGCCACGACCCGGCGGCGCTGTCCCGCATTCGCCGAGCCATGATCGACCTCATGCCCAACGATGCCGGTTGGGAAGACGAACGGTTGCGGCACCGGCTGCTGGTGGCGGTGGACCCCAAAACCCTGTGGTTCCTGCGGGTGGAACTGCACCAGCGGCTGTGCCGATCCATGGGGGAAGAGGCGGCACTGGAGAGTGTTCAGTCGCTCTGGTCGCTGTTCGAAGACAGCATCGAACCCTCGCTGCTGGGCAAGCGCCCCGGACGGCGCGGTGGCAACCAGCGCGGCGACACTCCGCCCAGCCGCTGAGCTGTTTCAGGCAGGGCCGCTCACCGTGCCCTGGTAGGCGTGCCAGGTGGCGTGGCCCACCACCGGACCTGCCACCATCAGACCCACGAAGTACGGCAGCATCGCCAGTCCCACCAGCAGCGTGATCAGTGCGCCCCACATCAGCATGACGCCCGGGTTCTGCAGGCATGCGCGAATGCTGGTCAGACTCGCCGAGATCGCGTCGACGCGGCGGTCCAGGATCATCGGGATCGAGATCACGCTGCTGACGAAGATCAGACCGGCAAAGACCCCGCCCACCACCAGGTAGGTGATCAGAAATGTCAGGTTGTCCGGGTTGAACAACTGGGTCACCAGGTTGGTGGTGGATGGCATGGTGTTGAAGGTCACCGCAAACACCACCAGCGACGCCCGGCCCCACAGCATCTCCAGGATCAGCAGCACGCCCGCAAAAATGGCCATGGTGCCCTGGGTGGGCCGCCACGCCAGCAGCGAGGCGCGCAGCGATGGTCGCTCGCCGGCCTGCAGCGCGCGGCTGGCCTCATACAGCCCCAGGCAGAGGAACGGCCCCATCAGCAGGAAGCCTGCGCTCAGTGCGAGCACGTAGGCCGGTGCAGCGCGAAACACCGCCAGCAGGGCGTGGCCCATGAGGAAAAAGCACAAGCCGTAGAACAACCCGATGCGCGGGCAGCGCACGAAATCGGCCCAGCCCAGTCGCAACCAGCGCAGCGGATCCCGAGCGCTCAAATCGGTGATGTGCAGGTCGAACACCGACGGCGGACGAGGGGGTTCGGTCGGTGGGTCGTGTGCGGGCGTTGCTTGTGCCATGGGGTCTCCTCGGTGGCCGTTGATTGAACCACCAACCCGGCCTGTGCGCAGCTTGCGCGCAGCGGGATGCGGGCGTGTTGATCCAGCGCAGGAAAACGGTTCGGGCGCTCTCGGACCCTGGGGCAGCGGCCAGTAAACTGCTCTTCCATGACCAGCGAATTCCAGCCTCCGTACCTTCCCCTTTCCCAGCTCGATGCATCGCTCAAAACCGCGGGATTTGCATTGCTCAGCGCCGCCAGCGTGGCCCGGTGGCTGCCCGCCAGCACGGCCGAGCTGCAGGCCCTGCACGCCGGCTGGGACCACCTGCCGGCCGACGCCTACCTGAAAGACGGCGGGCGCTACCGCAGCCGACGCCACAGCTGCTTTGTGGTGGATGGTGAGCAGGTTCAGCAATCCCCGCACCGTGCACACTGGCAGCCGCTGGAATACAACGCCCTGCACGGCGGCATGCAGCGCTGGTTTGAACCCATGGAGCCGGCGGTGGTTGGTCAGCCGGTCTGGAGCCGCTTGCTCAAGCGCCTGGGCGAAGCCGCCAGCGCATTGCGCGGTGCACAGCCCTGGTTTGTGGAGGCGCACCCTTTTCGCATCGACACCACCGACGGGATCGGCCGGCCCACGCCTGAGGGCGCGCACCGCGACGGTGTGGATCTGGTGGCGGTGTTCATGGTGGGCCGCCACGGCATCAAGGGCGGCGAGAGCCGCGTGTTTGAAGCCAACGGCCCCGGTGGCCAGCGTTTCACCCTGCGCGAGCCCTGGTCGCTGCTGCTGCTGGACGAC
>JANPKR010000178.1:0-8074 GCA_031426175.1 Hydrogenophaga sp.
GTTGTGCAGGCCCAGCAAGCCCAGGCCGAGCATCACGAAGGGAAAAGCAGAACCGTCGTTGAGACCGGCCTCGCAGGTGAGCGTGAAGCGCAGCTGGTCGCGGTCGCCCGGATGGCGGCTTTGCACATCGGTGGCCAGCACGGGGTCGGTGGGTGCCACGATGGCGCCGAGCAACACCGCCGCGCCCAGCGGCAGCCCGAGACCCCACACGCCGAACGCCGCCACCAGACCCACGGTGAGCGCCATCGACACAGTGGCCAACAGCAAGGGCGCGCGCCATTGCCGAAAGCTGAACGGTACCGGCATCTTCACGCCGGCGGAGAACAACGAGATCAGCACCGCGACCTCGGTCAGCACTTCGAGCAGGGCCGACTCTCTCAGCGGGTTGAAGCTGAATGTGTCCAGCACGGTGGGCCCCATGAGCAGGCCCACCGCGAGGTAGAGCATGGCGGGTGTGATGGGCAGTCGCTTGAGCAGCGTGGGGGTCACGCCCATCACGATCAGCAGCGCACCGACAAACAGGAACCATTGGGCAGTGGTCATCTGAAACAGCAAGGCCGCCGCACCCCGGGCGGGGTGCGGCGGCCTTGATCAGAAAGCCACGGTCTGGCGAGTTGTCCGCGCATGCCGGTGTCAGCGCGCCTTGATCTGGCCGCTCTCGTCGGACAGCACGATCTCGACACGTCGGTTCATCTGGCGCCCTGCGGCAGTGTCGTTGCTGCCGACCGGGCTGGCCTTGCCGTAACCGCGAGCGGCCACCCGGGTGGACGCGATGCCCTGGCCCATCAAGGCCAAGCGCACCGCATCGGCGCGCTCGGTGGACAAGGTCTGGTTGTAGGCATCGGCGCCTGTGCTGTCGGTGAAGCCCTCGACCAGCACCGTGCGCCGCGGGTCCGCCTTGAGCACCTCGGCCAACTGGTCCACCATGCGCATGCCAGCGGGCTTGAGTGCGGAGCGGTCAACGTCGAACAGCACGTCACCGAGGGTGATGACGATGCCGCGCGGCGTCTGCTGGGCATTGAGCTCGGCCATGCGCGCTTCGAGCAGGCGGTTGCGCTCCATGGCCAGAGCGGCCTGCCGCTGGGCTTCCACCGTGTCGGTGCGGGCCATGCTGGCACTGCGCTGCGCTTCGGCGGCAGCGCGTTGTGCTTCCCCGGCGGCGCGCTGGGCAGCGTCGGCCTCCTGGGTGCGCGCCTGCAGCTGGGCGGCGGTGCGCGCGGCAGCGGCGTTGGCCACACCCATTTCGGCGCTCTTGAAGTTCACGGTCTCGCGCACGATGGCCGCGCGCTGCGAGGCCACATAGGCCAGGTGGTTCACCTGTGCCACGTCTTCGCGGTTGTTTGCCGCCGTGTTCGCCGCGGTCAGTGCGTCAGCCGCCTGGCGCAGCTCGGCGGGGGCCTGGCTTTGCGAACGGGGGTCGGCCTGTACGGTGCGGAAGTCTTCGCGCGCCTGGTCCAGACGCACGTTGGTCGGGGGCGTGGTGCTGCAACCGGCCACCACAGCCAGGGCGGTGAGCGAGAGTGCCAAGCGGTGCATGGTTTTCATGGGGATTCCTGCTGTTGTTTTCATTGGGCGCGGTTGATTTCCTGGCGCAACACGCGTCCATCTTCACGAATCTCTCCAGCGGCCCGGTTGGCACGCGTGCTGCGGGCCTTGGCCTCGGCCAGCCGGGCGTCCACCTGCACTTCATTGGAGAGCAGCAAGGCCTGGCTGTATTGCTCCTGCGTCATGGCGGTGTCTGCCATGGCCTGCTTCTGGCGGGCGATGTTCAGTTCGGTGGGAGCGAGCTCTGCCGCACCGGCGCGCGCGGCCGCTTCGATAGCGGCGCGAGAGAGCGCCAACTCTTGCGTGGGCGCTGCGATCTTGGTGGCACAGGCCATCAGCGTGAGCGTGATCGCGGCGAGCGCCGTGATGCCGAACAGGCGCACGGGCTGTTGGCGCGAGGGAGTGTTCAGGGCCTGAACGCCTGGCATGAATGGGGTGTGCATCGACATGTCTTTCTGTCATCAGGGCCACGTTGGCCGACACGCCCAGCATGGGCGGACGAAGTGCTCACGTCGGTGCTATGGCGCACAGACCCTGCGCCCCGCTGCCCCGTAAAAGAGACACGGCGGTTCGCACACCCGTGCTCATTGAAATCGCTCCAACCAAAGGACATCGCATGAACTGGGACACCATTCAAGGCAACTGGAAACAACTCACCGGCCGCGCCAGGCAGCAGTGGGGCAAGCTCACCGACGACGACCTCACCGTGGTGGCCGGTCACCGCGATCAGCTCGCCGGCAAGATCCAGGAACGCTACGGCATTGCCAAGGACGAGGCCGAAGCACAGCTGTCGGCATGGGAGAAAAGCGCCGACGATTCGTGGCTGAACATCAAGACCGACGCCAAGCACGCACAGGACCGCAAGTCCTGAACGACCTGAAGCTCCTCGCAGCGGGGAGCTTCAGGTCGCCTTCAACGCAGGCAGCAGGCGGTCGTACTCCTGCTTGACCACGTGGTAGCACTCGCAGGTGCGCAGCTCCAGCTTCGGACGGTCCAGCACCGAGATGCGGCCGCGCACGTAACGGATGAGGCCAGCCGTCTGCAACTTGAGTGCAGCTTCAGTGACCCCTTCCCGGCGCACGCCCAGCATGTTGGATATGAGTTCCTGGGTCATCAGCAATTCGTTGCCGGGCAGTCGGTCCAGGCTGAGCAGCAGCCATCGACAAAGCTGCTGGTCCAGCGTGTGGTGTCGGTTGCACACCGCCGTCTGGCTCATTTGCGTGATGAGGGCCTGTGTGTAGCGCAGGAGCAGGTGCATGACCGGGCTCGAGTGCTCGAACTCGGCCTGAACGGTTTCTGCGGCAAGCCGGTAGCCCATGCCGGCGCTCTGAACCACGGCACGGCTCGGCGTTGAGCCGCCACCCATGAAGAGCGAGACCCCCACCAGGCCTTCGTTGCCGACCACCGCAATTTCAGCCGACGCTCCGCTGTTGAGCACGTAGAGCAGCGAGACAATCCCGCTGGTGGAGAAATACACGAACTTCATGCGCTCGCCGGATTCGTACAGCACCTTGCCCAGTGGCAGATCCACCATCTCGAGCTGGGGTTTCCAGCGTTCCCACTCGGCGTCGGACAACGAGGCCAGCAGCAGGTTCTGGCGGGGCTTGTCGGGTCGGGTCATGGCGGCTTTCCTGCGGTGGGGATCTTGCCGCGGAGTGCGTCCAAAACCTGAATATCGGTCCGCCAAGCTTGGGCCTGCGGCGCTGGACTGTCTGTTCTACACCGTACATACACGCATCTGACCGAAGGTCTGCGTTGTCCCGAGATGCACAACACAGCGGGAAGGCTGGCCGAGTGGAAGAGGCAGAACGCATGGCGCCTGCATGACGCGAAACGTGGGTGAGCGCACAGACCTGCCACCCTCGCGCCGTTACGGTCATGGCTCTCAAATCGCTCCGTTCAACCCGACTGTCCCACCCCACCCGAAAGGCCTCCCCATGCTTCTGAGCAACACCCCCAACCCACAAGTGCCCAACACCTCTCTGCTCTCTGACAGCGAAAAGCTTGGCCCGGTTGCTGCCGACACGCTCGACAGGGCGGTCCAGGGCGCGCACAAGGCCGTTGACCGTTTCGCCGACAGCGCAGTGCCGACCGTGCGTCACATGGCCCAGACCGGCGATGCATGGACGGCGAGCGCCCGCGCCACCGTCCGCGCGCAGCCGCTGATGGCCTTGATCGCCGCCTTTGCGGTGGGCGCCCTGGTGGGTCGCATCACGCGCTGACCCGTCCAGCGCAAGCCAGAAAAAAAGGCCGGGGGTGCAGCGATGCACCCCCGGCCTTTTTCTCACCCTCCGACACGCTGTGCCGGAGGCAGCTCGCGCCTGGCTCAGGCCAGTGTGCGCACCGACTTCTCGCGTGCCCACTGGCGTGTGCAGGCCGCTTCCACAAATGCCCGGGTGGCGTCAGCACCCACCACACCCGCGTCGGCCTTGACGCCAGCGGCCTTCAACACGGCTTGTGCACCCGCGTCGGCCGCGATCGCCTTGAGGTGCCCGAAGGCATCGCGCACAAAGTCCACCGCCGCTGCTTCGCGAGCCAGAGCCTTGCCGGCTGTGTCCGACAGCACCAGCGCGACCGCATCGAAAAGTACCGAAGGCGTGCCGGCGAGTTGACCGTCCACCGCCAGCTTCTTGCCGTTGGCCAGTGTGACGCCGCCCACCTTGGGCGCAACGATCTTCACGCGCGCGCCTGCGTCCAGCACCGCCTTCTTCAGCGCGGCAATGGCCGCGCCGTCGGAGCCGTTGTCAACCAGGATGGCGACACAGCGGCCCGCCAGCGTGTCCTTGGCGTTGTCGATGATGCTCAAGGCCGCCGAGCGTGGCAGGTCCTGCACCGGCTGGGCCGGGGTGGCCGGCGCGGGCAGCTTGTCCAGCCCCAGGCCATTGGCCACGCGCTGGCCCAGGCCTCCATCGATCACCAGCAGGTGGGCCACCATGGCTTCTCGCACATGAGGATGCTCCACCTTGGAGAGCTCGAACACCAGCGCCGAGGCCAGGTGGGCCTGCTCGGGTTCGCTCTGGCTGATCCAGAACTGGCGCGCCTGGCTGTAGTGATCGGCGAAGCTGGCGGCGCGCACACGGCCACGCACGCCGCCTTCGTCCAGCGCCACGCTGGCAAAGCCCTGGTTGCGGTCGGCCCGCGGTGCGTCGGTCGACAAGCTGTTCGGCTCGTAAGCCACGCGTCCGACCGGCTGGGTCATCTGCATGTGACCGTCGCGCTGCTGGTGGGCAAACGGGCATTTGGGCGCGTTGATCGGGAGCTGCGCGAAGTTCACCGAGCCCAGGCGCGAGAGCTGCGTGTCCAGGTACGAAAACAGGCGGCCCTGCAACAGCGGGTCGTTCGAAAAATCGATGCCGGGAACCAGGTGCGAGGGGCAGAACGCGACCTGCTCGGTCTCGGCAAAAAAGTTGTCCGGCCAGCGGTCCAGCACGAGCCGCCCGATCACCTTCAGTGGCACCAGCTCTTCGGGAATCAGCTTGGTCGCGTCGAGGTGGTTGAACGGAAACTTGTCGGCCTCGGCCTGGGTGAACAACTGCACCGCAAACTCCCACTCGGCCACTTCGCCTGCGCCCAGCACGTCAAACAGTTCGCGGCGGTGAAAGTCCGGGTCGGCGCCGGCGATCTTGACCGTCTCGTCCCACACGGTGGATTGCATGCCCAGCTTGGGCCGCCAGTGAAACTTCACAAACGTGGGATGGCCGTCCGCGTTGATCAGGCGGAAGCTGTGCACGCCGAAGCCTTCGATCATGCGCAGCGAACGCGCGAGCGTGCGGTCCGACATGATCCACATCACCATGTGCATGGCTTCGGGCGTGAGCGAGATGAAGTCCCAGAAGGTGTCGTGGGCCGACGCCGCCTGCGGAAAGCCCCGGTCGGGCTCCATCTTCACCGCGTGGATCAGGTCGGGGAACTTGATCGCGTCCTGGATGAAGAACACCGGCACGTTGTTGCCCACGATGTCCCAGTTGCCCTGGGCCGTGTACATCTTGATCGCGAAGCCGCGCACATCGCGCGGCGTGTCGGACGAGCCCGAACCCCCGGCCACGGTGGAGATGCGCGAGAACACCGGCGTCTTCACGCCGACCTCGGTGAGCACCTGGGCGGTGGTGTAGCCCGCCAGCGAATGCGTGAGCTCGAAGAACCCGTGGGCACCGGTGCCGCGCGCGTGCACCACGCGCTCCGGAATGCGCTCGTGGTCAAAGTGCGTGATTTTCTCGCGCAGGATGAAGTCTTCCAGCAGCGTGGGGCCCTGGGGATGGGCGCGCAACGAATTCTGGTTGTCCGAGACCACCAAGCCTTGCTGCGTGGTCAGCGGGGGGTGTTCTGCGTTGGCCTGCTGGTGCAGTTCGCCACCGGTGCCCAGATGGGCGTCCTGATCGGGTTTCTTCGCCATCGGTGTTCCTTCAATCAATTCGATGGGGTGGGCACTTGCGTGAGCAGGTCGGCCAGTTCGTCGGCGTGCTCCTCTTCCACCGCGAGGATGGATTCGAGCAGGCGGCGCGTGGTGGGGTCGTCGTTGCCCACCGATTCGATGGCGTGGCGGTAGCTGTCGATGGCGATGCGCTCGGCCACCAGGTTCTCGCGAATCATCTGGGTGAGCGTGGCACCTTCCACGTACTCGGCGTGGCTGCGTTTGGAGAGGGAGTCGGGTGAGAAGTCGGGCTCACCACCGAGCTGCACGATGCGCTCGGCCAGCTGGTCGGCGTGGCCTTGCTCTTCATTCGAGTGCACCAGAAATTCAGCGGCCGTGGCGTGCGAGTGGATGCCGCTGGCCATGAAATGGTGGCGGCGGTAGCGCAGCACACACACCAGTTCGGTGGCCAATGCGTCGTTGAGCATGGCAATGACTTCCGTGCGGTCGGCGCTGTAGCCGGCGGTCACAGCGCCTTCTTCCATGTGCTGGCGGGCGCTCTTGCGCAAGGCGGGTATGTCGAGGGGTTTGAGGGGTTCGTTCATGGAGTTCTCCGTTCGGATGGGGTTGGCGCGGGGTGCGAAGGTGCTTTTCATTCAGGTGTCCTGCGGGTCAACACCCAGCATGGCGCGCGGGGCTGTGTGCGTCGGTGCTGTTGCGCACAGAAGGCCGCCCTGAGTCGGTTGGCCTATTTCGAAATCTTCTCGTTCATGAGGGCGGTGTGCAGCAGCTTGTCGGCCTCGTAACAGGAGCAGGCCTCTTGCTCCAGCTTCGCCCTGTCGAGCACCCGCAACTCACCCCGGCTGTACTGGATGAGCCCGTCTTTCTGGAAGTCGCTCGCGGCCTGGGTCACCCCCACGCGGCGCACACCCAGCATCAACGAGATGAATTCCTGCGTGACGTGGAAGTGGTCGGTGTCCGCGCGGTCCTGGCTCATCAGCAGCCAGCGCGCAAGCCGCTGCCCGATGGGATGGAACCGTTCGCAGGCCGACGCCAGCGCCTGCTGGTGCAGGCGAACCATCAAGCTGCGCTCCACCACACTTTGCAACGCGGGCATGTCTGCCATGGCCTTGCGCAGCGCCCGGGCTTCGATGCGCCAGCAGCTGCCCTCCCCTTGCACCAACGCGCGCCAGGGCGTCTTGGCCATGCCCAGCGCCAGCTCGGAGCCCAGCATGGATTCGCGGCCTGCCATGCCCACCTCGAGCGGCGGATGGCTGTCGATGTCGATCACCAGCGAGATGAAGCCGGTGATCGGGAAGTAAGCGTGTGTGAGCGGCGCACCGCGCTTGCTCAGCTCGGACGAGAGCAGCAGTTCAAAGGGTTCGCACCGTGCGATGAAACGTTTTCGAACGCTCTTGGGCAGGTGTTCGATGAGCTGGTTGTCGGTGTGTGACATGGGGTCCGCCTGGTACACAAGCGAAACCCCTCCCAGGGTGAACTCATGCGGGTCGTACAGGCCCAGCGCCAGACAATCCCGCTAACACGATGGACCAATTGGTCAGAACCGACCGTCTGCCACCGAACATACGATCCGAATGAACGCCTTAAACGGCCCCAAGCTTGGGCAGCAAGCGGTCGTACTCCTTCTTCACCACGCGGTAACACTCGCAGGTGCGGTGTTCCAGACCCGGGCGATCCAGCACCGAAATGTGGCCGCGTGCATAGCGGATCAGGCCTGAGGCCTGCAGTTTGAGCGCGGCTTCGGTGACGCCTTCGCGGCGCACGCCCAGCATGTTGGCGATCAGCTCCTGCGTCATCACCAGCTCGTTGCCGGGCAGGCGGTCCAGGCTGAGCAGCAGCCAGCGGCAGAGCTGCTGGTCCAGCGAGTGGTGGCGGTTGCACACCGCCGTCTGGCTCATCTGCGTGATGAGTGCCTGGGTGTAGCGCAGCATCAGGTGCATGACCGGGCTCGAATGCTCGAACTCACCCTTGATGGCGTCCGCGCGCAAACGGTAACCCATGCCGGCGCTCTGAACCACGGCCCGGCTCGGTGTGGAGCCGCCACCCATGAAGATGGAAATGCCGACCACGCCTTCGTGGCCGACCACCGCGATTTCCGCCGACGAGCCGTTTTCCAGCACGTAGAGCAACGAGACGATCGCGCTGGTGGGGAAATAC
>JANPKR010000179.1:0-8304 GCA_031426175.1 Hydrogenophaga sp.
CGCCGATGCCCAGGAACATCGCAGCCGACACAAAGCCGTGCGCAATCATCTGCACGATGCCGCCCGACACGCCAAGATCGCTGAAGACGAAGAAGCCGAGCGTGACAAAACCCATGTGCGCCACCGACGAATAGGCCACCAACTTTTTCATGTCCTGCTGGACCATGGCCACCAGACCCACGTAAATCACAGCGATCAGCGAGAGCGCGATCATGAGCCAGGCCCATTGGTGCGAAGCGTCGGGCAGGATGGGCAGCGAGAAGCGCAAGAAGCCGTACGCACCCAGCTTGAGCATGATGGCCGCCAGCACGGCGGAGCCACCGGTGGGCGCTTCCACGTGCACATCGGGCAGCCAGGTGTGCACCGGCCACATGGGAACCTTCACCGCAAACGCTGCGAAGAAAGCAAAGAACAGCAGTGTCTGCGCGGTGCCGCTCAGAGGCAACCTGTACCAGTCGGCCAGCGCAAAGCTGCCACCGGAGACGGTGTACAGGTAGATCAATGCCACCAGCATCAAGAGCGAGCCCAGCAGCGTGTACAGGAAGAACTTGAAGGCGGCGTAGATCTTGTTTGGGCCTCCCCAAATACCGATGATCAGGTACATCGGGATCAGTGTGGCTTCGAAGAACACGTAAAACAGCATCGCGTCCTGCGCGCTGAACACACCGATCATCAGACCCGAGAGGATCAGAAACGCACCCATGTACTGGTTCACGCGGGTGGTGATCGATTCCCAGCTGGCCACGATCACCACCACGTTGATGAACGCGGTCAGCAGGACCAGCCACAGCGAAATGCCGTCCACGCCCAGGTGGTAATGGATGTTGAAGTTCTCGATCCAGGGCGCTTTTTCAACGAACTGCAGCGCGGCCGTGCCGAGCTTGAAACCGGTGTAGAGCGGCACCGTGACCGCCAGGCCCACCACCGCACCCACCAACGCGATCCAGCGCACCGTGGGCGCCTGGTCGTCACGGCCCAGGGCCAGCAGCACGACGCCAAAAGCAATGGGCGTCCAGATGGCAAGGCTCAGCAAACCCATGATGTTCTTCTTCCTCTTGTTTTATTTGGCGAGCCAGACGAAGTACGTCATGAACAACAGCACACCCACGATCATCATCAGCGCGTAGTGGTACAGGTAGCCGGTCTGCGCGCGGCGTACCACGCCCGAGACCAGGCCCACCAGCTTCCAGCTCGCGTTGACCACGCCGCCTTCGATCACCCCCCGATCGCCGCCCTTCCAAAGACCGATACCCAGACCGCGCGCACCCTTGGCCAGCACGTTCTCGTTGAACCAGTCCATGTAGTACTTGTTCTCCAGCACCACGACCAACGGACGCAAGGCGCGGCCGATGGCGGCCGGCACAGCCGGGTTGATCAGGTACATGTACCAGGCGCTCACCGCACCGGCCAGGGCCAGGTAAAGCGGCGGGGTGGACAAGGCGTGGGTGGCCATGGCGAGCGGGCCATGGAAGATCTCGGCAAACTTCGCCATGGCCGGGTGGGCCGCGGCGTTGATGAAGATCGCGTCCTTGAAGAAGTCACCGAACAGCATGGGCTGGATGGTCATGAAGCCGATCACCACGGACGGAATGGCCAGCAGCACCAGCGGCACCGTCACCACCCAGGGAGATTCGTGCGGCTTGGCATCATGTCCATGGCCGTGATCATCGTGGTGACCATGGTCGTCGTGGTGGGCATCCGGGTTCTGTTCGTAACGCTCCTTGCCGTGAAACACCAGGAAGTACAGGCGGAACGAATAGAACGAGGTCACGAACACCCCAGCGAGCACAGCAAAGTAGGCGAAGCCCGACGCCGGCAGGTTGCTGAAGTGCACTGCCTCGATGATCGAATCTTTCGAATAAAACCCCGAGAACAGTGGCGTGCCGATCAGAGCCAGCGTCCCCAGCAGCGACGTGATCCAGGTGATGGGCATGTACTTGCGAACAGCGCCCATCCAGCGGATGTCCTGGTTGTGGTGCAGACCCATGATCACCGAGCCGGCCGCCAGGAACAGCAGCGCCTTGAAGAAGGCGTGGGTCATGAGGTGGAACACCGCCACCGAGTACGCCGAGGCACCCAGCGCCACCGTCATGTAGCCCAGCTGTGAGAGCGTGGAGTAGGCCACGATGCGTTTGATGTCGTTCTGGATGATGCCCAGGAAGCCCATGAACAGCGCGGTGATGGCGCCGATGACCATGATGAAGTTCAGCGCTGTGTCGGACAGCTCGAACAGCGGCGACATGCGCGCCACCATGAAGATGCCGGCGGTGACCATGGTGGCCGCGTGGATCAGCGCCGAAATGGGCGTGGGGCCTTCCATGGAGTCGGGCAGCCAGACATGCAGCGGGAACTGGGCGCTCTTGCCCATGGCGCCGATGAACAGGCAGATGCAGATCACGGTGATCAGCAGCCAGTCGGTGCCGGGGAAACCCATGGCGCCAAGCACGGGCGCCTTGTCAAACACTTCGGTGTAGTTCAGCGTGCCGGCGTAGGCCACGATCAGACCAATGCCAAGGATGAAGCCGAAGTCGCCCACGCGGTTGACCAGGAAGGCCTTCATGTTGGCGAAGATCGCCGTGGGCTTGTTGAACCAGAAACCGATCAGCAAATAGGACACCAGACCCACCGCTTCCCAACCAAAAAACAGCTGCAGCAGGTTGTTGCTCATGACGAGCATGAGCATGGAGAAGGTGAACAGCGAGATGTAGGCGAAGAAGCGGTTGTAGCCGGCGTCTTCTTCCATGTAGCCGATGGTGTAGAGGTGCACCATGAGCGAGACGAAGGTCACCACCACCATCATCATGGCGGTGAGGCCATCGACCAGGAAGCCGACCTCCATCTTCAGACCACCCACCACCATCCAGGTGTAGAGGGTCTCGTTGAAGCGGGCGCCGTCGATGGCCACGCTCTTGAGCGTCATGGCCGACAGGATGAAGGCGACAAGCACACCCAGGATGGTGAGCGTGTGTGAAGCGCGGCGGCCGATGACGTTGCCGCCGAAGGTGGTGCCCAGGACGCCGGCCAGGGCCGCGCCGATCAGCGGCGCCATGGGAACGGCGAGCAGGGTGCTGGCAGAAAGGGTGGTGCTCATGGTGTTCTTGTCTGGGGGCTGGTGCTCAGCCCTTGAGCGTGTTGAGCTCTTCGACGCTGATGGAGTTCTTGTTGCGGAACAGCAGCACGAGGATGGCCAGGCCAATCGCCGATTCAGCGGCGGCAACGGTCAGAATGAAAAACACGAACACCTGGCCGTGCATGTCGCCCAGGAAGTGCGAGAAAGCCACGAAGTTCATGTTCACGGCCAGCAACATCAGCTCGATGGCCATGAGCAGCACGATCAGGTTCTTGCGGTTGAGGAAGATGCCGACCACCGACAGGGCGAACAGGATGGCGCCCACGGACAGGAAATGACCCAGTGTGAGACTCATGACTTGGCCTCCTCGGCTGTGGTGGGCGCCTCGGGGGCGGCTTTCTGTGTGGCGGACATCGGTAGCACCACAAGGCGGTCGCTGGCGCGCACGTGCACTTGCAGGCCTGGATTGATGGCCTTGCTGTCCTTGCGCTGGCGCAGGGTGAGTGCGATCGCAGCGATCATGGCCACCAGCAGGATCACAGCGGCCACTTCAATGGGATACAGGTATTCGGTGTAGAGCAGCAGGCCGAGCTCACGCGTGTTGGAGTAGTTGGCCGCGTTGATCCCGGTGTTCGCCGCGTCCGGGTTGGTCGCGAGGCTCGGGAATCCCACAAACAGGACGGCAATCAGTTCAGCCGCCACAAGACCGCCGAGGATGGCGGCGAGAGGGAAGTGTTTCCAGAAACCCTTGCGCACGCTGTCCATGTTGATGTCGAGCATCATCACGACAAACAGGAACAGCACCATGACCGCGCCCAGGTACACCAGCACCAGGGTGATGCCGAGGAACTCCGCCTTCAGCAGCAACCACAACGCAGACGCCTGCGAAAACGCCAGCATCAGAAACAGCACAGCGTGCACTGGATTGCGCGCGGTGATGACGCGGAAGGCTGCAAACAGCAGCACCGCGGCAAAGAGGTAAAAAAAGCCGGTCTGGTAATCCATGGCGTTGTTCTTGTGTCGTCTGTTCCGGTCGGGGACCGGCTTCAGATCGGATCAGCGGTAAGGGGCGTCGGCGGCCCGGGCAGCGGCAATCTCGGCCTCGTAGCGGTCGCCAACGGCCAGCAACATCTCTTTGGTGAAGTACAGATCCCCACGTTTCTCGCCGTGGTACTCGAAGATGTGCGTCTCGACGATGGAGTCGACCGGACAGCTTTCCTCACAGAAGCCGCAGAAAATGCACTTGGTCAGGTCGATGTCGTAGCGGGTGGTGCGGCGTGAACCGTCATCGCGCACGTCCGACTCGATGGTGATGGCCATGGCAGGGCACACCGCTTCGCACAGCTTGCACGCGATGCAGCGCTCTTCGCCGTTTTCATAGCGGCGCAGTGCGTGCAGTCCTCGGAAGCGCGGCGACAACGGCGTCTTTTCCTCGGGGAACTGCACCGTGATCTTGCGCTTGAATGCGTAGCGGCCGGTCAGGGCCATGCCCTTGAACAACTCCACCAGGAGGAAGCTGTTGAGAAAGTCGCGAAAGGAAAATGGCGCCACGACCGCAGGGGATGCGACGGGGCTGGCGGTGATGGTGGACATGGTCAATCGCCCTCTTATTTCCAGAGGTTCCAGGACGTCTGCATCAGGCCGCCGACGAGCAGCAGGTAGATGAGCGTGACGGGAATGAAGATCTTCCAGCCCAGACGCATGATCTGGTCGTAGCGGAAGCGCGGGAAGGTGGCGCGGATCCAGATGAACATGGAGACCACCAGGAAGGTTTTCAGACCGAGCCAGATCCAGCCGGGGATCCAGTTGAACAGAGCGCTGTCGACGGGCGGCAACCAGCCACCGAGGAACATCAGCACCGCCAGCACAGAGATCAGCCACATGCTGGCGTATTCGGCCAGGAAGAAGATTGCAAAGCCCATGCCCGAGTACTCGACCATGTGACCGGCCACGATCTCGGCCTCGCCCTCGACAACGTCGAACGGATGGCGGTTGGTCTCGGCCACGCCGGAGATCAGGTAGACGAAGAAGATGGGCAGCAGCGGCAGCCAGTTCCACGACAGGAAGTTGAGCCCTTGCGAAGCGGCCACGCCGCGCGCCTGCGAGTTCACGATCTCGACGAGGTTCAGACTGCCCGCTGTCATCACCACGATCAGAAAGCAGAAGCCGATCGCGATTTCGTAGCTCACCATCTGGGCCGACGCGCGCAGCGCACCGAGGAACGCGTATTTCGAGTTGGAAGCCCAGCCCGCGATGATCACGCCATAGACCTCGATCGAGGTGATGGCCAGAATCACCAGCAGGCCGGCGTTCACGTTGGCCAGCACGGCTTCAGGGCCGAAAGGCACAGCCACCCAAGCGGCCAGCGCCGGCATGATGGCCATGATGGGGCCCAGGCGGAAAAGCCCATTGCTCGCGGCGCTGGGGCGGATCAACTCCTTGGTCAGCAGCTTGAGCGCATCTGCAATCGGCTGCAACAGACCGAAGGGGCCGACGCGGTTGGGTCCGTGGCGCACTTGGATCCAGCCCAGCAGCTTGCGCTCCCAGAGCGTGAGGTAAGCCACTGCACCCATCAAGGGAGCCAGCACGGCCACGATCTTGATCAGGTTCCAGATCACGGGCCAGGCCGCCGTGGTCCACCAAGGGGCCGCGATCAGCCCCAGGCCGCCGTTGTACATCGCGTCGATCATGCGTGTACCTCGTCGGCAATGAGAGCAGCGCGGGCATCGGCCGTCATCTGCAGCGCCGGAGCTCGGCGCACAAGACTGTCGAGCTGGTAGATGCCAGCCACGCAGGGTTCTGCACGGGCTGGCAACGTGTCGATGGCAGCAGCACTGCTGTTGTCGAGGCGTGCTGCGTCCACAACGGCGCCACTGGCCAAACCCGGCAACGCGCTGGCCAACACAGCCTGCGACGAATCGGCATCAAAACCAGGCAGGCCCAGCAGATTGCCCAGCACGCGGATCACTTTCCAGGCGGGGCGCGTCTCACCCAGGGGACGAACAACGGCATGGAAGCTCTGCAGCCGTCCCTCTGCGTTCACAAAAGAACCCGAGGTTTCGGTGAACGGAGCGATCGGCAGCAGCACGTCGCTGATGTCGAGGTTGGCCTTGAACGGGCTGAGCGTGACGACCATGCCGGCCGAGGCCAGACCATGGACGCCCTCAGCGCTGTCGTGCTCAGGTTCGGTGTTGAGCAGGACCAGCGCCTTGAGTGCGCCGCCCAGCATCTGACCTGCGTTCAAGCCCCCCTGCCCCGGCACGGCGCCCACGAGCTGCGCGCCCACGGTGTTGGCGGCCTCGCTCAGATAACCCACGCTGGCGCCAATTTGCTGTGCGATCCAGTTCGCCAGCGACAGCAGGCTGGCTGCTTTTTCGTGGTGCGTGGCAGCGTTGCCGAGCAGGATGGCCTTGTGCTCGCCACCCAGCAGCGACTTGGCCACAGCCCGGTGTGCGTCGGTCACCTCGGCATTCACCGGCGCGCTCGCACCGGTTTCGGCGGCGATGGCCCCGGCAATGCCGGCCAACGCCATCACCCAGACGCGGCTGTCAGCGAGCACCACGTTCTTGAGCGGCATGGCCCAGTCTGGCGCGACGGCATCGAGCACGTTGACCTGCGCACCCTTGCGCTGTGCCTGACGGATGCGCTGCGCGAAGAGCGGGTGGTCCTTGCGCAAATTGGAGCCGACCACCAACACACGCTGGAGGTTGGAAAGTGATGCCACGGGCAGGCCGAGCCAGCGCGCTGCACCCGCAGGAGCCGCGTCGGAAAAATCGGCGCGACGCAAACGGCTGTCGATGTTCTGGCTCCCCAGACCGCGCACCAAGGCGCCAGCCAGCGCCAGTTCTTCGAGCGTGCTGTGCGGGCTGGCGAGCAACCCGATGGCAGCGGAGCCGTGTTCGGCCTTGACCTGTTTCAACCCATTGGCCACGTATTCAAGGGCGGTCTGCCAGTCGACCGTCTTCCATTCACCGCCCTGCTTGATCATGGGTGCGGTCAGGCGGTCTTCGCTGTTGACGGCTTCGTACGAAAACCGGTCGCGATCCGCGATCCAGCATTCGTTGACGGCTTCGTTTTCGAGCGGCACCACGCGCATGACCTTGTGGTTCTTCACCTGGACGATCAGGTTGGCACCGGTGGAATCGTGAGGGCTCACGCTCTTGCGGCGGGAGAGTTCCCAGGTGCGGGCGCTGTAGCGGAACGGTTTGCTGGTGAGCGCACCAACCGGGCAGATGTCGATCATGTTGCCCGAGAGCTCGGAGTCGACCGTGTCACCGAGCACCGTGGTGATCTCGGCGTGTTCGCCGCGGTGGATCATGCCCAGCTCCATCACGCCGGCCACTTCCTGCCCAAAGCGCACACAGCGGGTGCAGTGGATGCATCGGCTCATCTCCTGCATGGAAATGAGCGGACCGACGTCCTTGTGGAAGACGACGCGTTTCTCTTCTTCGTAGCGCGAACCGGAACTGCCGTAGCCCACGGCGAGATCCTGCAACTGGCATTCGCCGCCCTGGTCGCAGATGGGGCAGTCCAGCGGGTGGTTGATGAGCAGGAACTCCATCACCGACTGTTGCGCCTTGATGGCCTTGTCGCTCTTGGTGCGCACGATCATGCCCTGCGTAACAGGCGTGGCGCAGGCCGGCATGGGCTTGGGCGCCTTTTCCACGTCCACCAGACACATGCGGCAGTTGGCCGCGATGGACAATTTCTTGTGATAGCAGAAATGCGGGATGTAGGTACCTGCCTTTTCAGCCGCATGCATGACCATGCTGCCGGGGGGCACTTCCACCTTCTTGCCGTCGAGTTCGATTTCGATCATGGTGTTTTTGTCTTCAGGCGGCCGGAGCGTTGGCCGAGGCGATCTTGGCCTCGAACTCATGCCGGAAGTGTTTGATCATGGCGCGCACCGGCATGGCCGCTGCATCGCCCAGGGCGCAAATGGTGCGACCCATGATGTTCTCGGCCACGTTGTCCAGCAGCGCCATGTCGGCGGGGCGGCCTTCGCCCTCGTCGATGCGGCTCACCATGCGCCAGAGCCAGCCAGTGCCCTCGCGGCACGGCGTGCACTGGCCACACGATTCGTGCATGTAGAAGTAGGACAGGCGCTTGAGCGACTCGACCATGCAACGGCTGTCATCCATCACGATCACGGCGCCGGAGCCGAGCATGGAGCCGGCCTTGGCAATCGAGTCGTAGTCCATGGTGCAGTCCATCATGATGGACGCGGGCAGCAC
>JANPKR010000180.1:0-4931 GCA_031426175.1 Hydrogenophaga sp.
TCGCCCTCGTCGTCGAAAGCGCGGGCGAACGCGCGTTCGAGCTCGGCGCGAAGGCCTTCAATCTGCGGTCCCAGGCGGGCCTGGGCCAGCCGCTCGGCCATCAGCAGGCGTTCACCAAACGGCGTCAGTCGGGCGGCCTGACCACGCTCCCAGAACAGCAACTCCTGGCCCAGCGCGGCTTCCCAATCCTTGAGCTGCCCCCACACGTGCCGGTACGACAGGTCGAGCTGGCGCGCGGCGGCCGAAATGGAGCCGCTGGTGTGCACCGCCTGCAACACGTCCATCATCGGGTTGCGCAACAGTGCATGGCCGCCGGAGCGGCCCGGTGCGCGGGCGGCAAACGCGTAGGACAACTCGATCTGTTTCATGGACGGCGAGTGTGCCCCATGCGCGTCACGCGCAGGCGTTCAACCGCTTCAACGTATGAACAGGAGTGCCTATGCAAGACGGTTCATACCGCGTCACTACGTAGTTGTCCCCGGGGGTGTTCGGCCTATGCTCAGCGCCCACATGAACACCTTTTCCGATAGCGTCAGCACCGCACTGCAGCTGGTGATTTCGGGCGATCCGGGTCTCTGGGCAGTGGTGAGCCGGTCGCTCGCCGTGAGTGCTTTCGCCTGCCTGCTCGCCTGTGGCCTGGGACTGCTGCTCGGCGCCTGGCTGGCGGTCGCACGGTTCCCGGGGCGCGGTGCGGTGCTCACCTTGCTCAACACATTCCTGGCCGTGCCCTCGGTGGTGGTCGGTCTGGTCATCTATCTCTTGCTGTCACGCTCGGGTCCGCTGGGGTTTCTGGGTTGGTTGTTCAGTTTTCAGGCCATGGTGCTGGCGCAGGCCTGCCTGGTGCTGCCGCTGGTCACTGCGCTCACGCGCCAGGTGGTGGAAGACGCCGACCGCAACCACGGCGAGCAGCTCTCGTCGCTGGGCGCGGGGCCGGTGCTGCGCAGCCTGTTGCTGGCGTGGGACGACCGATACGCGCTCATCACCGTGTTGCTCACGGCCTTTGGCCGCGCGGTGTCCGAGGTGGGCGCGGTGATGATCGTGGGCGGCAACATCGAAGGCTTCACCCGCGTCATGACCACCGCGATTGCGCTGGAAACCAGCAAGGGCGATCTGCCACTGGCACTGGGATTGGGGCTTGTGCTGCTGGGCGTGGTGCTGGTGCTCAATGCGCTGGTGTCGCTGATCAGCCGGTGGCGCGAGCGCGCCGACAGCGCCGATGCCAGCCGCCTGACGCTGGTGACGCAATGACCGGTCTTCCTGTGAACGCGGTGGTGCCCGCGGTCTGCTTTGACCTGCGCAACGTGCAGGTGCATCTGGGCCCGGCTGGCCGTCTGCATGCCCTGACCGACATTTACCTGCGCATCCAGGCCGGCGAACGCGTGGCGCTGGTGGGGGCCAACGGCAGCGGCAAGAGCACGCTGCTGCGCACCCTGCATGGGCTGCAATGCACCAGCGGTGGCGAGCTGCACGCGTCACACCAGCAACGCGTGGCCATGCTGTTCCAGCGGCCCCACATGCTGCGACTGAGTGTGCGGCTGAACATCCAGCTCGGGCTCTGGCTCAAGGGTGTGGCCTGGCGCGAAACGCGTGCGCTGGCGCTGGCTGCTCTCGACCGGGTGGAGCTCGGGCACTTGGCCGAGCGCAATGCGCGCGCGCTCTCGGGCGGGCAGCAGCAGCGCGTGGCGCTGGCCCGCGCCTGGGCCTTGCGCCCCGACGTGTGGCTGCTCGACGAGCCCACCGCCAGCCTGGACCCGCACGCCAAGCGCGAGGTGGAAGCGCAGATCGCCGAGTTCACCCTCGGCCACCCGGGGGGCGAGCGCCCACCCACGCTGGTGTTCAGCAGCCACAACCTGGGCCAGGTCAAACGCCTGGCCAGCCGTGTGATTTATCTGGAGCAAGGGCGGCTGCTGGCCGACCTGCCCGTTGCCGATTTCTTCAACCGCGACCTGCTGCGGTCCCTGTGTCCGCAGGCCCATTTGTTTGTTCAAGGAGAGAGTTTGTGAATGCCTTCCGCCGTCTGACCTTGGTTGCCGCCCTCGGCACCGTTTTGCTCGCCAGTGCCGGCGCCATGGCGCAAAGCATCGTGGTGGCCTCCACCACCTCCACCGAGCAGTCGGGCCTGTTTTCCTACCTGCTGCCCGAGTTCAAGAAGGCCAGCGGCATCGACGTGAAGGTGGTGGCACTGGGCACCGGCCAGGCCATCGACATGGCGCGCCGGGGAGACGCCGACGTGCTGTTTGTGCACGACAAGGTGGCCGAAGAGAAGTTCGTGGCCGACGGCTTCGCCGACAAGCGCCTGGAGGTCATGTACAACGACTTTGTGCTGATCGGCCCCAAGGCCGACCCGGCCGGCACCAAAGGCAACGACATCGTGGCCGCCATGAAGAAGGTGGCCACCGCCAACGCGCCCTTCATCTCGCGGGGCGACAAGAGCGGCACGCACGCGGCCGAACTGCGCTTCTGGAAGATGACCGACACGGACGCCAACAAGGGCACGGGCTACAAGGAATGCGGCTGCGGCATGGGCCCGGCGCTCAACATCGGCTCCAGCGCGGGCGGCTACGTGCTGGCCGACCGCGGCACCTGGCTCAACTTCAAGAACCGCGGTGATCTCGTGGTGCTGGTCGAGGGCGACAAGCGTCTGTTCAACCAGTACGGCGTGATGCTGGTGAGCGCAGCCAAGCACCCGCAGGTGAAGACCGCCGACGGTCAGAAATTTGTGGACTGGGTGACTGGCCCGCCCGGTCAGGCCGCGATTGCCGGCTACAAGATCGGTGGCGAGCAGCTCTTTTTCCCGAATGCCGCGAAGTGAAGACCCGTCTGACGGTCGTTGCGATCGCTGCGCTGGCTGGTTGTGCCACGCCTGAGGCGCCCGCCATGAAAGAGCCCCTGCAGGTCTACGCCGCCGGCAGCCTGCGCGAGGTGCTGACCGAGATCGCGCGCGATCACGAGGTGCGCACCGGACAGCCAATCGCTCTGACCTTCGGTGCTTCGGGCCTCTTGCGCGAGCGCATCGAAAAAGGCGAGGGCGCGCAGGTGTTTGCCTCGGCCGACACCCAGCACCCGCAGCGCCTGGCCGCTGGCGGTGCGTGGGCGCCGCCCACCGTGTTCGTGCGCAACAGCCTGTGTGCGCTCACGCAGGCCGGTGTGAGCGCCACGCCGCAGAACCTGCTGGAGACCATGCTCAACCCGGCTGTGAAGCTGGGCACCTCCACACCCAAGGCCGACCCGTCGGGCGACTATGCGTGGGAGCTGTTTCGCAAGGCCGAGACGGTGCGCGCCGGCGCCTATGCCGCACTCGACGCCAAGGCGCTCAAGCTCACCGGGGGCGCCGACTCACCCAAACCTCCAGCCGGCCGGGGCACCTACGCCTGGGTCATGGACCAGGGCCAGGCCGACGTGTTCCTGACCTACTGCACCAACGCCGTGGCGTCGCAAAAGGAAGTGCCGCGCCTGAAGGTGCTTCAGGTGCCTGCGGCCTTGCAGGTCGGGGCGTCTTACGGTCTCACCGTGAAGCGCGGTGCGCCCGCACCGGCCGAGGCTTTCGCCAGGGCCCTGCTGGCGCCCGCTGCGCAGGCCACGTTTGCGCGTTACGGCTTTGGGCAACCCTGACGATCCGGGTCTGCGCCGGCGCGATCTGCTGATCGCATCGGGCGCACTCGCCGGCCTGCCGGCCTGGGCGCAAACGCGCAGCATCACCGACGGTGCAGGCCGCCGCGTGAACGTACCGGCCAAGGTGCAGCGCATCTTCCCCGCCGGTCCGCCCGCCGCCATCTGGCTCTACACGCTCGCGCCCGACGCACTCATCGGCTGGCCGCGCGCCAATCGGGCCCCCGAGCTGGAGTTTTTGCTGCCGGGCATCGGCAATCGGCCCGAGGTGGGGCGGCTCACCGGGCGTGGCAATACCACCAACCTCGAACAGTTGTTGCTGAGCAAGCCCGATCTGATTGTGGACGCGGGCTCGACCCGCCAGACTTTCGCCGAACTGGCCGACCGGGTGCAATCGCAAACCGGCATTCCCTATGCGCTGCTCGATGGCCGGCTGGCCTCGGTGGCGCAGGGCTACACGCTGCTGGGCGAACTCACCGGCCGGCAGTCCCGCGCAGCCGTGCTGGCGCGCTACACAGCCGACACTTTGCGCACAGTGCGCGAGCGCGTGGCCCGCGTAACTGCTCAGCCCCGTGTGTACTACGCGCGCGGCCCCGAGGGTCTGGAGACCGGCCTGGGCGGCTCGATCAACGTGGAGATCCTCGAGGCCATGGGCATCCGCCACGTGGCCGCCGATCTGCAGGGCGGTCTGGCCACGGTGCCCATGGAGCAGGTGCTCGCTTGGGACCCGGAGGTGATCGTCACCATCGACCAGACGTTTGCGCAGACCGTTCGCAGCAACCCGCTGTGGCGCAGCGTGAGCGCCGTGAAAACCGGGCGCGTGCACCTCTCGCCCAAGCTGCCCTTCGGCTGGATCGACTTTCCGCCCAGCGTGAACCGCTTGCCCGGTCTGTGGTGGCTGGGCAGCAAGGTGTTCCCGGCGCTCTTTCCCGAAGATCTCGCGGCGATCACACGCGACTTCTACAAATTGTTCTACCAGGTCGACTTGAACGCCGAACAGATGCAGCGCGTGTTGGCCGGACGGGACTGAACCCATGCGCGGCGGTGCCTTCTGGGCGGTGGGGGTGTTGCTCGCGGGTGTGCTGGCGGCCTTCACCCAGGGCCGCACGCCGATTGCGTTGGCCGACCTCTGGCAGTTGGTGTGGTCCGTGATGCAGGGTGCGCCCGCACCCGACGAACAGACGCAGACCATCGTGTGGCAGATCCGCGGCCCGCGCGTGCTCGCCGCGATCGCGGTGGGCTCGGCGCTGGCGGTGGCGGGTGCGGCGTTTCAGGGCCTGTTTCGCAATCCGCTGGTTTCGCCCGACATCCTGGGCGCGTCG
>JANPKR010000181.1:0-3024 GCA_031426175.1 Hydrogenophaga sp.
CACAGCCGCGTCCAGGCCGGCGTGGTACGGCAGTGCGTTGAGGCCGGCGTCGCACAGCAGCTTGGCCACCTCTTCCACGCGGCGGCGCGACTGGCAGTACACGATGCCGGCGTCGTGCTCGTCGCCGCTGGTGTGTTCGTCTCGGATGAAGCGCAGCAGCTGCGCGGTGGCGTCTTTTTTCTCCACCAGCTGGTAGCGGATGTTGGGCCGGTCGAAGCTGCTGACGAAGGTGCGCGCGTCCTGCAGCTGCAGGCGCTCGACGATGTCGGCGCGCGTGAGGTCGTCGGCGGTGGCGGTGAGCGCCACGCGCGGCACGCCGGCGAAGCGCTCGTGCAGCACGACCAGACCCCGGTACTCGGGGCGAAAGTCGTGGCCCCACTGGCTCACGCAGTGGGCTTCGTCGATGGCAAACAGCGCGAGCTTGCCGCGCTCTTTCAGCGAGTCGAGCAAGGCCAGGAACCGCGGCGTGGTCAGGCGCTCGGGCGCTGCATACAGCAGGGTCAGATCGCCACGCAGCATCTCTTTTTCCACCCGTTGCGCGTCTTCGCTGGAAAGGCTGGAATTGAGAAAGGCCGCCGCCACGCCGGCTTCGAGCAAGGCGCCCACCTGGTCGTGCATGAGCGCGATCAGCGGCGACACCACCACGGTCAGGCCCTGGCCGCTGCGCTCGCGCACGATGGCCGGCACCTGGTAACACAGCGACTTGCCGCCACCCGTGGGCATGAGCACCAGCGCATCACCACCGCCACCCACGTGCGCCACGATCTCCGCCTGCGGGCCACGGAAGGCATCAAACCCGAAGACCTCCTGCAAGACGCCGAGACTGGTTTCCAGGATCTCGCTCTCGGGCGCGACGTCGATCACATCTGCTCCCACGGCAGACCCTCAAACCGCCAGCCGTTCAGGCTGGAGCGTTTGAAGTCTTCGTTGAGCTCGCCCTCGAAGCCGTGCACCACGTGCGCCACCTCGCTGAAGCCGGCTGCCTCCAGCGCCTTGCCGGCGTCCAGCGTGCGTTTGCCGCTGCGGCAGATCAGCAGCACCGGGCGCTGCTTGTCGCCGGCTTCCTGTTCCACGGACTTCGCGAAGCGCACCGGGTCGGGCGTGAGGTCGGGATATTCGTACCAGGGGATGTTTTCCACGCCGGGCGGGCGGCCCACGTAGAGCGATTCAATCTCCATGCGCACGTCCACAAACAGCGGTGGGGCCTCGCCACGGGCTTCGCGCTGCTCGCGTTCGGCCTGCAGCCAGGCCCAGGCTTGTGTGGGCGAGAGATGTTTCATGCCCGGTATTGTCGGGGAAAGCCTGAGGCCGCCTGTCCGGCTGCGGCCTTCGGGTCGGGCCGCTTCTTACAATCCGTGCATGACCGCCCTTGCCTACACCCGCGCCCAGGCGCTGCCCGAAATCCTGAAACACCGCATCGCCATCCTCGATGGCGCCATGGGCACCATGATCCAGCGCTTCAAGCTGGGCGAGGCGCAGTACCGGGGCGAACGCTTCAAGGACTTTCACAAGGACGTCAAAGGCAACAACGAGCTGCTCAGCCTCACACGCCCCGACGTGATCCGCGACATCCACGAAGGCTATCTGGCTGCGGGTGCCGACCTGATCGAGACCAACACCTTTGGTGCGACCACCATCGCGCAGGACGATTACGAAATGGGCCACCTCGCGCGCGAGATGAACCTGGCCTCAGCGCGCATCGCGCGCGTGGCCTGCGACAAGTTCAGCACGCCCGACAAGCCCCGCTTCGTGGCCGGCGCCCTCGGCCCCACGCCCAAGACCGCCAGCATCAGCCCCGATGTGAACGACGCTGGTGCGCGCAACGTGACCTTCGAGCAGTTGCGCGCCGCCTACCTGGAGCAGATCGAGGCTCTGGTCGAAGGCGGGGCCGACGTGTTGCTGGTGGAAACCATCTTCGACACGCTCAACGCCAAGGCGGCGCTGTTCGCCATCGACGAGTTTTTCGAGAAGAGCGGCGAGCGCCTGCCGGTGATCATCAGCGGCACCGTGACCGACGCGTCGGGCCGCATTTTGAGCGGCCAGACGGTCAGCGCATTCTGGGCCAGCGTGCGCCATCTGGAGCCGCTGGCCGTTGGCCTGAACTGCGCCCTGGGTGCCGCCCTCATGCGCCCCTACATCCAGGAGCTGGCCAAGGTGGCGGGTGACACGTTCATCAGCTGCTACCCCAACGCCGGCCTGCCCAACCCCATGAGCGACACCGGCTTTGACGAAACCCCCGAGGACACCAGCCGCCTGCTGCGCGAGTTCGCGGCCGAAGGCCTGGTCAACATCGTGGGGGGTTGCTGCGGCACCACACCGGAGCACATCGCGGCCATCCACCAGAGCGTGGAACCGCTGGCCCCGCGCAGCCTCAAGCGCGAGGTGTTCTACAAGGAAGCCGCTTGATTCAAGGGGGATCCTCAGGAAAATCCTGAGGGTTGTTCAGTTGGTGAAACGTGTGTTTAACCACCACAATCGCGCTTCCCTTCAAGGGGAGTAGTCAACCTGCCACCCGGCGCACAGCCGGGCACGGTCAGGTGGGGTTTTCGTCATTACGCGGCTTGACAGCCGCCGGAAACCTCCAGCCGCCCACCGTGCGGTCATGGCAAGACCTTGGGGTGTTTCTTCAACACCAATTTTGAGGTTTCTCATGGAAAGCATCGCCCCGTTGTGGCTGTGGGTCGTTTTTGTGGCGATCGTCATCGCCGCCCTGTTCATCGATTTCGTCGTGCTGAGCAAGCAGGGCTCCCACGTGGTGGGCGTGAAAGAAGCGCTGAATTGGTCCCTCATCTGGGTGGCCCTGAGCTTCATGTTCAACGCGCTGTTTTGGTGGGCCGTCAGAGACACCACAGGCTCGTCCGAGATCGCCAACGAAAAGGCGCTCGAATTCCTCACCGGCTACCTGATCGAGAAGAGCCTGGCGGTCGACAACATCTTTGTCTTCCTGCTCATCTTCACCTACTTCGCCGTGCCTGCGGCATACCAGAAGCGGGTGCTGATGATCGGCATCGTGGGCGCCATCGT
>JANPKR010000182.1:0-18324 GCA_031426175.1 Hydrogenophaga sp.
CCACAGCGCGGGCGTGACCGAGTACGGCCAGCGCTTTACCTGCGCGGTGGCCCGGGATAATATTTTTGCGACTCAATTCCATCCCGAAAAAAGTGCTGCGCTGGGCCTCGCCCTCTACCGCAATTTCCTGCTTTGGAAACCCTGAGGACAGCCTCGTCCTCCTGCGCACTTCTTCAGATCCTCTTCCCCCTCACCAACACCACTGCCTCCGGCCATGCTGCTGATCCCTGCCATCGATCTGAAAGACGGGCGTTGTGTCCGCCTGAAACAAGGCGACATGAATGACTCCACCACCTTCGGGGAAGACCCGGCCGCCATGGCTCGACGATGGGTCGACGCCGGAGCGCGGCGCCTGCATCTGGTCGACCTGAACGGCGCCTTCGCCGGTAAGCCGGTCAACGAGCCCGCCATCAAGGCCATCCTGCGCGAGGTCGGCAGCGAGATCCCGGTGCAGCTCGGTGGCGGCATCCGCGATCTCGACACCATCGAGCGCTATCTCGACGACGGCCTCAGCTACATCATCATCGGCACCGCCGCGGTGAAGAACCCCGGCTTCCTGCAGGATGCGGCGACGGCCTTCGGCGGCCACATCCTCGTGGGCCTCGACGCCAAGGACGGCAAGGTTGCCACCGACGGCTGGAGCAAGCTCACCGGCCACGAGGTGGTGGACCTGGGCAAGAAGTTCGAAGACTACGGGGTCGAAGGCATCATTTACACCGACATTGGCCGGGACGGCATGCTCTCGGGCATCAACATCGAAGCCACCGTCAAGCTGGCGCAGGCGTTGTCGATTCCCGTCATCGCCTCGGGGGGCTTGTCCAACCTGGACGACATCCGTGCGTTGTGCGCGGTGGAAGACGAGGGCGTTGAGGGCGTGATCTGTGGCCGCTCGATCTACAGCGGCGATCTCGACTTTGAGGCGGCTCAGCAACTCGCCGACGACCTGAACGGATGATATGAATCGCCCCCACGCTCATCACTTCGTGTATTCGCTGCCCCCCGAGGGGGTGCGGCCTTGCTTGGGGCGGCCCTGCGCTGCGGCCTGACATGCTGGCCAAGCGCATCATTCCCTGCCTGGACGTGACCGGTGGCCGCGTGGTCAAGGGCGTCAACTTCGTGGAGCTTCGCGACGCTGGCGACCCGGTGGAAATCGCAGCGCGCTACAACGACCAGGGCGCTGACGAACTGACCTTTCTGGACATCACGGCCACCAGCGATGGGCGCGATCAGATCCTGCACATCATCGAAGCCGTGGCCTCGCAGGTGTTCATTCCGCTCACCGTCGGTGGCGGCGTGCGCACGGTGGAAGACGTGCGCCGCCTGCTCAACGCCGGGGCTGACAAGACCAGTTTCAATTCAGCGGCGCTGGCCAACCCGCAGGTGATTCGCGACGCCTCAGCCAAGTACGGTGCGCAATGCATCGTGGTGGCCATCGACGCCAAGCGCCGCCAGGGCGACGATCTGGCCCTGCGCGGTGAAGGCTGGGACGTTTACAGCCACGGCGGGCGCAAGAACACCGGTCTGGATGCCGTGGCTTGGGCGCGCCAGATGGCCGAACATGGGGCTGGCGAGATCCTCCTCACCAGCATGGACCGCGACGGCACCAAATCGGGTTTTGACCTGGCGCTGACCCGCGCGGTGGCCGATGCGGTAGACGTGCCGGTGATCGCCTCGGGCGGCGTGGGCACGCTCGACCACCTGGCCGACGGGGTGCAGCAAGGCGGGGCCGACGCCGTGTTGGCTGCCAGCATCTTCCACTACGGTGAATTCACCGTGGCGCAGGCCAAGGCCCGCATGGCCGAACGCGGGATCCCGGTCCGACTCTGAGCAGTTTCAGAGGCGGTCGCTGCGCGGCTGAAACTGCCGCTCCAGCCGGTCTTCGAGTTCACCCAGGCTCGCGCTCAGGCCGTTACCGTTCTGCTCGATGACCTCGGTCATGGCTGCTTGCAGGCGGTCCACCTTCTGATGCAGCTTCTCGGCCAGATCGATTTCACGTGCCGCCGTGGCCTGCATCTCGGCTTGCAGGAAAGTGCGCAGTTCGGTGAAGCGCGAGGCTTCGGCCTTGTCGGCCAGCGTGCGTTGCTCCGATGCTTCGCGGGTGACGCGGCGCACTTCCATCATGTGCGTGGTCTGCTGGTACACCAGCGCTGCCAGAAACACCACCAACACCGCCGCCAGCATGCCCAGCAGCACCAGCCCGAGCGGGGCTTGGACCTCGGTGAAACCGAAGTTCAAAGCGGTGGGCTGGAGGATCTGGGCGAAGTTGAGCGACACGAAGGCCGCGACCAGCAAGATGAAAAGAATGAGGAGGAGTGTGCGGAGTTTCAAGGGGGTTCCTGTGCGCGGGGCTGCGCAGTGGCAAGAGTTCGGTGGGTATCGGTCTTGTCAGAACCGACCTCATCGTAGCGGCTTTGCCTTGGCCGACGCACGATCGTGCAAATGCCCATGGTAGATTCCCTCGATGAACTGGTTGGACGATGTGAAATGGGACGCGCAGGGCTTGGTGCCCGTGATCGCGCAGGAGGCGGCCACGGGCGATGTGCTCATGTTCGCGTGGATGAACCGCGAGGCGCTGCAGAAAACCGCCGAGCTCGGGCGTGCGGTGTATTTCAGCCGCTCGCGCAACAAGTTGTGGTTCAAGGGGGAAGAGTCGGGCCACGTGCAGACGGTGCACGACATCCGTATGGACTGCGACAACGACGTGGTGCTCCTCACAGTCACGCAGCTTGGCCACGAGCCCGGCATTGCCTGCCACACGGGCCGCCACAGCTGTTTTTTCCAGCGCCTGGACAATGACCAGTGGCAATCGGTCGAGCCGGTGCTCAAAGACCCCGAATCCATTTACAAGTGAACGAACATGTCCACCAACGATGACCTGGCACGTCTGGCTGCCGTGATCGAAAGCCGCAAGCCTGCCAACGGCGGCGATCCCGAGAAGAGTTACGTCGCCCGGCTGCTGCACAAAGGGCCGGACAGCTTCCTCAAGAAGATCGGCGAAGAAGCCACCGAAGCCGTGATGGCTGCCAAAGACCTGGACCATGGCGGCGACCCGAGGAAGCTCGTGAACGAAACGGCCGACCTATGGTTCCACTGCATGATCGCGCTGGCCCACTACAAGCTCGGGCCAGCCGACGTGGTGGCCGAACTGGTGCGCCGCGAAGGCTTGAGCGGCCTCGAAGAGAAAGCCATGCGCAAGGTGCTGGCCCGTGAAGCCGGTACCGAGCCCGACGCCCATTGAAAGGACACAGCCATGAGCGACATCATCGACGTTGAACCGGTTGACAGCGAGCGGGCCCAATCCCTCAAGACCATCGGCTGGATCAGCTACATCCTGCACCTGATCGTGGCTGTGGGCGCTGTGCTGCCCGCCACCCAGCCCGGGGTGGCCTTGTTGATCGTGGCGCTGGTGATCGATCTGGTGAAAAAGAGCGACGCCGAAGGCACCTGGCAGGCCAGCCATTTTTCCTGGCGCATCCGCACCGTGATCTGGGCCGCTGTTCTTTACCTCGTCACTTTGCCGCTGTGGCTGCTTTTCGTGCTGCCCGGGTGGATCGCCTGGGGTGTCATCTCGATCTGGTTCCTCTATCGCATCGTCAAGGGCATGGTGCGCATGAACGCCAACCAGGCGATGCCCGATTGAACATTTCTGCGACTCCAACATGACCGTACACGACCCCAATTGCATTTTCTGCAAGATCATCGCTGGCCAGATTCCGTCGAAGAAGGTGTACGAGGATGAAGACCTTTACGCCTTTCACGACATCCACCCCTGGGCACCAGTGCATTTCCTGCTTGTGCCCAAGCTGCATATTGCCTCTATGGCGCAACTGGCGCCTGAGCACGAGCGTTTGATGGGCCGCCTGATGGTGCTCGCGCCCAGGCTGGCGGCAGAACAGGGCTGCAACCCGTATCCCGAGGGCGGCTTTCGCATGGTGTGCAACACCGGCACCGAGGGTGGGCAGGAAGTCCATCACCTGCATGTGCACGTGATGGGTGGCCCCAGGCCCTGGTTGCGCGGCTGAGCTTGCCGCCTTTGGCGCGGCACCCCGTGGCGACGGTACTGGAATTGCCTGCCCAACGGGCTTGAACTACTGCACGGGCTTAGAATCCCACCCCAAGCGCACTGCGCCATACCTCAATATCTGGAGTAAACCATGGGTTCGTTTTCTATCTGGCATTGGCTCATCGTGCTGCTCATCGTGGTGATGGTGTTCGGTACCAAGAAGCTCAAGAACATTGGCTCTGATCTGGGCGGTGCCGTCAAGGGCTTCAAGGACGGCATCAAGGATGGTGGCCAAAACCCCGCCGACACGGCGTCGACGACAGCCGGTCAGGTGACCCAGGAAACCCGCGCCGACAAGAACGCCATCGACGTCGAAGCCAAGCAGAAAAGCTGATCTTTCCCGAGCGCTTCGGTGACTCCACTCGCCGACTGAGCGCCCACCCCCAGGCTCGTTTCGAGCCCGAACCGCCCGCAGGATGGCCGACACATGATTGATTTGGGCATTTCCAAACTCGCCCTCATCGGGGCTGTGGCGTTGATCGTCATCGGTCCCGAGAAGCTGCCACGGGTGGCGCGCACAGTGGGCGCTTTGCTGGGGAAGGCCCAGCGTTACGTTGCCGACGTGAAGTCCGAAGTCAGCCGCTCCATGGAGCTCGAAGAGCTCAAGAAGATGAAGGACTCTGTGACGAGTGCTGCGCGCGACGTTGAGCAGTCGGTACAGAGTGGCGCGAGCGACTTTGAAAAGTCATGGTCCGACGCCACCGCCGGTCTGGATGGCAGCAGCGGTTCGACGTACGGCTCCAGCGATACCCTCGGTTCACTCGACCCCCCGGTTTACAAACACCCCAAAAAGAACTGGCGGCTCAAGCAGAAAGCCATGCCCCAGTGGTACAAGGCCCGCACCGGGGTGCGCACACGCACCCAATCCGGCGCGGCCCGCGTGGCCCGTTTCCGGCCCCGCTCCTCTTCTGCCCCCCGCTGATGTCCGACAACGAAAAATCCACCGACGAACTCGCCGGTTCAGAACAACCGTTCGTGCAGCACCTGATGGAGCTGCGGGATCGCTTGCTCTACGGTGTCATCGGCCTTGCGATCTGCATGGCCTTGCTGGCTTTCTGGCCCGGCCCCAGTGGCTTGATCGACCTGATCGCAGTGCCGATCCGTGCCCACATGCCGCCCGATGCCAAGCTGATCGCTGTGGGTGTGTTTTCCCCCTTCTTTGTTCCCATCAAGGTGCTGGCCATGGCGGCGCTGCTGCTGTCGTTGCCGTGGTGGATGTACCAGGTGTGGGCCTTTGTGGCGCCGGGCCTCTACAGCCATGAGAAGCGTTTTGCCATCCCGTTGATCGTGCTGGGCAGCTTGCTGGCTTACGTGGGGATTGCCTTCGTGCAGTTTTTTGTGCTGGACAAGATGTTTGGCTTCATCCAGCAGTTCACGCCCGCCAGTGTGGCTGCCACACCCGACATCGCGTCGTATGTGGAGGCCATCCTCTCGCTCTACCTCGCCTTTGGTCTGGCTTTCCAGGTGCCCATCGTGGTGGTGCTGCTGGTCAAGATGAACATGGTGACGGTGGAAAAACTCAAGGAGTTTCGCGGCTATTTCATCGTCGTCGCGTTTGTGATTGCCGCGGTGGTGACCCCGCCCGACGTGATCTCGCAACTGGCTCTGGCCGTGCCCATGTGCATCCTTTATGAGATCGGCATCTGGGGCGCGCAGTGGTTTATCAAGGCTGCGGCACCCACCGAAGCCGAGACTGCTGAAAAGGAATCGGCTTCGTGAGCTTTCAGCGAGCCGCTGCCTGACGCGCGATATTGCGCCGGCCGGGCGTGACTTGCACCTGAATCCTGCCGTCTCGGCGAGTGACATCAAGCGGTGATGCTGTGCCCGGCTGGAGCGCTGCCACGGCAGACAACAATTGGGGCACGGTAGCCACGGCCTTTCCGCCCACCGCGGTGATCACATCGCCCGGACGGATACCGGCCTGCGCCGCTGGCCCGTTCTGCAAAACCCCCGTGATGACAACGCCTGCGCCTGGTTGCAGCCCGAAACTTTCTGCCAACTCGGGGGTGAGGTCCTGCGGCTCGACACCGATCCAGCCGCGCGTGACTTGACCGTCGCGCACGATGGCGTCCAGCACGTTGCGCGCCGTTGATGTGGGAATGGCAAAACCGATACCCATGGAGCCGCCGGAGCGCGAATAGATGGCGGTGTTGATCCCCATCAGGTGCCCGTTCACATCCACCAGTGCGCCTCCCGAATTGCCTGGGTTGATGGCCGCGTCGGTCTGGATGAAGTTCTCGAAGGTGTTGATGCCCAGCTGCGTGCGGCCCAACGCGCTCACAATGCCGCTGGTCACGGTCTGTCCCACGCCAAACGGGTTGCCAATGGCCAGCACCTGGTCGCCGATTTGCAGCGCGTCCGAGTTGCCCAGTGTGATCACGGGGAGATCCGCCAACTCGATCTTCAGGATGGCCAGATCGGTTTCTGGGTCGGTACCAATCACCTTGGCCGCACTCTTGCGGCCATCGTTGAGAATGACCTCGATCTCGTCCGCCTCTTCGATCACGTGGTTGTTGGTCAACACGTAGCCCGCCGGGCTCACGATGACGCCCGAACCCAACCCAGTTTGCGGCTGGCTCTGGGCTTGGTCACCAAAAAAGAAACGAAACCAGGGGTCTGCGTTCTGGGCGCCGCTGACCGCTGCCTTGCTCGTGTTGATGCTCACCACCGCAGGCGATGCGGCGCGTGCAGCGCTGCGGAAGTTGGCAGCGCCATCCACCGCGGCAGGCGCTGCGCCCAGAGAAGGTGCTTCCAGCACCGGTACCACCGAGGCGACGGACGCTGAGCGCCCCAGCCACTGCGGCTGCAAGGTGGCCACCACGAACAGGGCAGCCACCAGCACGGTGACGGTTTGGGCGAACAGGAGCCAGAGTCGTTTCATGGACGGAGTCGAATGAGGGTTGAGTACCGGCCTGATTGTCCCGCAAATGTCTGCCCACTTGGTGTGTTCGAGCCCAGTGCGCGCTTCTCGGGTGCGGTGCGAGCCAAGTGTCAGAATGGTCGGCTGTTGTCGCCCATCGCAAAAGCGAAAAACCCATGCCAACCGATCACTCTGCACCGCCAGCGGCGTCCCGTGATGCCCTCACCCGGGCGCTGGACCAGCTGTTGCAACCCGCACTGTTCAAGGACTACGGACCGAATGGCCTGCAAGTGGAGGGTCGCGCCGAGGTGCGCAAGCTGGTGAGCGGCGTGACGGCCCGCCGCGCGCTGATCGACGCCGCCATCGCCGAAGGCGCCGACGCCATCCTGGTGCACCATGGCTTGTTCTGGCGCGGTCAGGACGGTCGTGTGACGGGCTGGATGAAGCAGCGCCTGTCTCGCCTGCTGGCCCACGACATCAACCTGCTGGCCTACCACTTGCCGCTGGACGCCCATGCCGAGTTTGGCAACAACGCGCAGCTCGCGCAGCGCATCGGCGTGACGCTGTACACCGATGCGCGAGGCCGTTTTGGTGAGCAGTCGCTCGGCTTCATGGGGCACAGGCCCTCGGCGTCGGCCGCCGAGCTGGCTGAGCACGTGTCGCGACAGCTTGGGCGAACCGTCACGCTGGTGGCTGAACCCGATCGACCGGTGCAGCATGTGGCCCTTTGCACCGGTGGGGCACAGGGCTATTTCGAGTCGGCCATTGCCGCCGGGGCTGATGTATTCATCACTGGTGAAATTTCCGAGCCACAGGCCCACTACGCGCGCGAATGCGGCGTGGCTTACATCGCATGCGGCCACCACGCGTCCGAGCGTTACGGCGCACCAGCGGTGGGAAGGCATGTCGCTGCCCTGCTGGGACTGGAGCATGTGTTCATCGACGTTGACAATCCGGCCTGAGTCCCATGAACCTGTCGCGATTGCATCATCCAGCCCACGCCTTGCCCGTGGTTCTGACCATGGGAGATCCTGCGGGCATCGGGCCGGAAATCATTGTCAAGGCCTTCTGTGAACGGCCCGAGCTGCTGCGGCAGATGGTGGTGGCTTGCGACGTTGAGACCTTGCAGCGGGCAGCGCAGCGGCTGAGCGTCGGATCAAAGGCTTTGATGCTGGCTGAGGTGGGAGACGCCGGCGACCTGGCGGACGTGCCCCCCGGTTGCATGGCGGTGGTGCAGGCTTGCCAGTTGAGCCAACCGGTGGCGATGGGGCTCATCAGCGCTGACGCCGGCATCGCAGCAGCAGATTGCATCGCGTGGGCGGCGCGGGCTGCGCTGCAGGGTCGTGCACGCGCCGTGGTGACAGCGCCGATCCACAAGGAGGCGCTGGCTGCTGCGGGCGTGGAACATCCGGGGCACACCGAACTGCTGCAGGCGTTGAGTGCGACGCACCTGGGCGTGTCGGTCGCCGACTTGCCCGTGCGCATGATGCTGAGCTGCCCCGGGCTGAGCACAGTGCTGGTGAGCATCCATGTCTCGCTCAGGCAGGCGCTGGACGCCGTGACCACCGAGCAGGTGCTTCAGACGATCCGCATCACGTACAGGCACTTTCAGCGTATCGGCATGGCGCGGCCCCGTATCGCGGTGGCGGGGTTGAACCCCCATGCGGGCGAAGGTGGTTTGTTTGGTAGAGAAGACCGGGATGCCATTGCCCCGGCGATCGAACTCGCGCGGCAGCATGGGATGGATGCCAGCGGCCCACACGCACCAGACACGGTCTTCATGCGGGCGCGCCAAGGCAGTTTTGATGTGGTTGTGGCGATGTACCACGACCAGGGGTTGATCCCGGTCAAGTTGCTGGGCCTGGACCACGGCGTGAACACCACGCTGGGTCTGCCCTTCGTGCGCACCAGCCCAGATCATGGAACCGCTTTTGACATCGCGGGCACAGGACGCGCCAGTCCAAGCAGTTTGCTGGCCGCGATCGATGCGGCCCAAGCCGCGACGGTTACTTTCTGAGGCTGTCGCGGATTTCGCGCAGCAGCACCACGTCTTCGGGAATGGCCGCGGGCGCTGGCGGCGTTGCCGGGGTTTCGCGCTTGAGGCGGTTGATTTGCTTGACCATCATGAAGATGATGAATGCCAGAATGGTGAAATTGATGGCGACGGTGATGAAATTGCCGTATGCCAGTGTGGGTACACCAGCGGCTTTGAGTGCTGCCAGCGTCGGCGCTGTGCCTTCGGGCACCTTGCCCAGCGCCACGTATAGGTTGGTGAAGTCGAGGTTGCCGAAGATCGAGCCCACCAGCGGCATGATGACGTCGTCGACCATCGACGTGACGATCTTGCCGAATGCGCCTCCGATGATCACGCCCACGGCCAAATCAATGACATTACCCTTGACTGCAAATTCCTTGAATTCCTGCATCACGCTCATGCTGCTTCCCCTCGGCTGAATGGTTGTTGTGTGCGCCTTTCGCCCGGACCACGGGACAGGCGAGATCGATTCTCACACAAGGGATGCCGCCAGTGCGACACCCAAGCGTCGGCAGAGACCCTTTTGCCTTCAAGCCATGCCCCAATAGCCCAGTCCGGAACCCCGGCAAGGCAGGGTGGCGCGAGTGTGCTCCAGTACAATGCCGGGTTGTCCCTGATGTACTGTCCCGAAGTCTCATTGAAAGAGTTCCATGAGTGAAGCTACCGCCCAAACGCCTGCCAACAGCAGCCGCCGTACATGGTTGATCACCTCTTGCGCCATGGGTGGCGTGGGTGCCGCCGCAGTTGCTGTGCCTTTTGTGAGCACATTCCAACCTTCCGAGCGTGCCAAGGCAGCTGGCGCTGCCGTGGAGGTGGATGTCTCGGGCATCCTCCCTGGGGAGAAGATCGTGGTGGAGTGGCGTGGCAAGCCCGTGTGGATCATGCGCCGTACCCCTGAACAACTGGCCGAACTCGAGAAGATCGCCGGTCAGTTGGCCGACCCTGAGTCCGCCCGCAAGGCGGTGCCCACGCCCGAATACGCCAGGAACCACCACCGCTCGATCAAACCCGAGATTCTGGTGACCGTCGGCATCTGTACGCACCTGGGCTGCTCACCGGGCGACAGGCTCACACCTGGTCCGCAACCCTCGCTTCCCGACGATTGGCACGGGGGCTTCCTGTGCGCCTGCCACGGCTCAACGTTCGACCTGGCGGGCCGCGTGTTCAAAAACAAGCCAGCGCCCGATAACTTGGAAGTGCCCCCGCACTACTACATGTCCGACACCCGGCTGCTGGTCGGTGAAGAGAAGAAGGCCTGAGCCTCAGCGGTTCTCAGCGACATCAGACAACGCCACACAGAGGCAACCCATGGCTGAATTCAAAGAAGTTTCCCCCAACGCCCCGATCGCCGAGAAGGCGCTGAATTGGGTAGACAACCGGTTCCCGCTCTCCAAGCTTTACAACGAGCATCTGGCCGAGTACTACGCGCCGAAAAACTTCAATTTCTGGTACTTCTTCGGCTCACTTGCACTGCTCGTGCTCGTGATCCAGATCGTCACCGGAATCTTCCTCGTGATGCACTACAAGCCCGACGCAGCTCTGGCGTTTGCATCGGTCGAGTACATCATGCGCGACGTCCCTTGGGGATGGTTGATCCGCTACATGCACTCCACCGGCGCCTCGGCGTTCTTCGTGGTGGTTTACATGCACATGTTCCGTGGCCTCATCTACGGAAGCTACCGCAAGCCGCGAGAGCTGGTGTGGGTGTTCGGTTGCGCTATTTTCCTGTGCCTGATGGCCGAGGCTTTCATGGGCTACTTGCTGCCGTGGGGCCAGATGTCCTATTGGGGCGCGCAGGTGATCGTGAACCTGTTTGCAGCCATTCCTTTCGTCGGTCCTGACTTGGCGTTGCTGATTCGCGGCGATTTCGTGGTGGGTGATGCCACGTTGAACCGCTTCTTCAGCTTCCACGTGATTGCCGTGCCGCTGGTGCTGCTGGGTCTGGTGGTGGCGCACATCATTGCGCTGCACGAAGTGGGCTCCAACAACCCCGACGGCGTGGAAATCAAGGCAAAGAAAGATGCCAAAGGCATCCCCCTGGACGGCATTCCATTCCACCCCTATTACACCGTGCACGACGTGTTGGGCGTCTCGGTGTTCCTCATGTTGTTCTCGGCGATCATCTTCTTTGCACCCGAGTTCGGAGGCTACTTCCTCGAATACAACAACTTCATTCCGGCCGACCCGCTCGTCACGCCGCTGCACATCGCACCTGTCTGGTACTTCACGCCTTTTTATTCGATGCTGCGTGCGATCACCAGCGAGATGATGTTCGCTCTGGTGGCCATCGTTGTCGTTGCGGCTGTGCTCGGCGCGCTCAAGGCCAAGGTCGCTGCAGCCGTCAAGGCCGGTATCGTGGTTGGTGCTGTCGTGTTGGTGGCCCTCATGCTCGCCATTGATGCCAAGTTCTGGGGTGTGGTTGCCATGGGTGGCGCTGTCATCATTCTGTTCTTTCTTCCCTGGTTGGATCACAGCCCGGTGAAGTCGATCCGTTACCGCCCGACATGGAACAAGTACCTGTACGGCGTGTTCGTCATCAATTTCCTGATCTTGGGCTATCTGGGTGTGTTGCCTCCATCGCCCATCGGCGAGCGTGTGTCCCAGGTTGGCACCTTGTTCTACTTCGGTTTCTTCCTGTTGATGCCCTGGTGGAGCCGGCTGGGGGAGTTTAAGCCCGTGCCCGACCGCGTCACCTTCCAGCCCCACTGAACACCGAAGAGCCAATTCAGAGAGTCAAGCAAATGAAAAAAATCCTCTTGGGCTTCGCGATGGCATTGGGTCTGTCGGGTGCAGCCATTGCCGCCGGCGGAAGCATTCCGCTGGACAAGGCACCCCAACGCACAAACGACATGGCCGCACTGCAAAACGGCGCAAAATTGTTTGTGAACTACTGCCTCAGCTGCCATTCGGCGGCTTTCATGCGGTACAACCGCCTGCGCGATATCGGGCTGAACGACAAGCAGATCGCTGAGAACCTCACGTTCACCACCGACAAGATTGGTGACACGATGAAGTCTTCCATTGACCCGAAGCAGGCCAAACAATGGTTTGGCGTGAATCCACCAGACCTGACCTTGATCGCCCGTTCCCGTTCAAGCAAGGCAGGTACCGGCGCCGACTATGTCTACACCTTCCTGCGCACCTACTATCGCGACGATACGAAGCCCACTGGCTGGAACAATCTCGCCTACCCCAACACCGCAATGCCCAATGTGTTGTGGGAGTTGCAAGGTGAGCAGCATCCGGTGAGCGAAAAGGTCATGAGCCACGGTCAGGAAGTGGACCGAGTGAAGGGTTGGACGACAGTCAAACCCGGCACGATGAGTGCGGCCGAGTACGACAACAACGTGGGCGATCTGGTGGCGTATCTGCAATGGATGGCCGAGCCGGCCCAAAACAGCCGGGTTCGCATCGGTGTTTGGGTGATGCTGTTCCTGGCCGCTTTCACCGTGGTGGCCTGGCGCCTGAATGCCGCGTTCTGGAAAGACATCAAATAATCCCATCCGACAGGGTCGGCGGCGTGGTCCGCCGACCTGTCTGTACCGCAGTGGTTTGCTGTGTCCGTATGACACAAACGCAAACCACTGTTTTTTGCTTTAAGGAGACTCCCTCATGATGGTCCTGTACTCGGGCACGACGTGCCCGTATTCCCACCGCTGCCGCTTTGTGTTGTTCGAAAAGGGCATGGATTTCGAAATTCGGGACGTCGACCTTTACAACAAGCCCGAAGACATCAGCGTGATGAACCCTTATGGCCAGGTACCTATCCTGGTCGAGCGCGATCTCATTCTTTACGAGTCGAACATCATCAATGAGTACATTGACGAGCGCTTCCCCCATCCTCAGCTGATGCCCGGAGACCCTGTGGATCGTGCTCGTGTGCGCTTGTTCCTGCTGAACTTCGAAAAGGAGCTGTTCACACACGTGTCCATGCTCGAATCGCGCGCGACCAAGGGCAACGAAAAGGCGTTGGAAAAGGCCCGTGCGCACATCCGAGACCGTCTTACGCAGCTGGCCCCAGTGTTCCTGAAGAACAAGTTCATGCTGGGCGAGAACTTTTCGATGCTTGACGTGGCCATTGCTCCGCTGCTGTGGCGCCTTGACTTCTATGGCATTGAACTCAGCAAGAACGCGGCGCCTTTGCTCAAGTACGCTGAGCGCATTTTCTCGCGACCGGCCTACATCGAAGCGCTGACGCCATCTGAGAAAGTGATGCGCAAGTGAGAGCGGACCCGGTGCTGACCGGGTCTCCTTTTGCAGTGGCGACGCTTCATGAACCCATCTGACGCAGACATACCCTCTACCCGCCCGTACCTGATCCGTGCCTTGCACGAATGGTGTTCGGACAATGGGTTCTCTCCGTACATCGCGGTGCAGGTGGATGCTTCCGTGCAGGTACCCATGGAGTTCGTGAAGAACGGCGAGATCGTGCTCAATGTTGGCGTGGACGCCACCAGTTCATTGAGACTGGGCAACGACTTCATCGAGTTCAAGGCGCGCTTCGGTGGTGTGGCCCGCGAGATCGTGGTTCCCATCAGCCACGTGGTGGCCATCTATGCTCGCGAGAACGGGCAAGGCATGGCATTTCCGGCACCTGCCCCCGCGACCCTGGCGGCTGTCAAGCTGGACGCTGTCTCGGATGACCTGCTCCAATCGAGCGAGTCGGTGGACAGCAATTCGGAAGGCGCCTCTCGCAGCCTGTTGCACTCGGTGAAGAGTGATGCTGATCCCGACGTCAACCGGGGCGATGCAGATGAGCCGCCGCACCCCCCCACCGACGGACCGGGGCGTGTCTCCGGTCGTCCTCAGCTCAAACGAGTCAAGTAAACTCAGGGCTTCTGCGGGCCGCTTTAGCTCAGTTGGTAGAGCAATCGCCTTGTAAGCGATAGGTCATCTGTTCGAGTCAGATAAGCGGCACCAAAACCCGCAAACCCGCCATTGGCTCCGCAAGCGGGGTGCGTTCATCGTCCCGACATTTGGACTTTGATGCGGATTGCGTTAACCTGCGCTCCGCTCTGGGTCAAAGCCCGCTGGAATGTTGGTAGCAGCTGTCTCAATTTGGTTGAGGCAGCAGCGCTGCCCACCAAGAGACACCACTCCTGGTCGTTCAGGGGCCCGGCAACCACCTGCTTTCGCAAGGCAGGCGGTATCAGGTGCTGTATCCGATCCATGCACTGTTGGGACTCACGAATGCGTTCTCTCAACAAGGCCAACGATGGCGCTGCGCCCACGGCCTGTTCCAGGCTGAAGACGGTTCGGGTTCGTTGATCGGTGGTCATGTGATTCAGTGAAAAGAGCGTTCGCAGCTCACCGCCAGGAAAGGTTTCAGAGTGCACATCATTATCACGGACGCTTGGCTGGCCAAGAGCCGCGCCTTGCACCTCAGCGGTGTGAAACTGGTGGGCGCGGGTGCGTTGGCAGCGGTGGTGTTGATGTTGACATCCATCGCCACCTACCACTGGTTCTTTCTCGAAGGCATTCGCCAGGGATGGCCCGGCTTTGCTTCCGTTGCCAGGTTGGTCCATTCGAACGACGGGGGTTCCAAGGACGCCTACATGCGAGCCAACCTCGATGCCATGGCACGCAAGCTGGGCGAGATGCAGGCCCGCATGATGCAGATCGATTCGCTTGGTGAGCGGGTGGCCGGCCTGGCTGGATTGAATCCCGCCGAATTCAAGAGTGCGCCCGGGTCGGGTGGCTCGCTGGTCGCCAGCCGCGACATCAGCATGCAGGAACTGATGCAGGCCCTGGACACAGTTGAGGTGTCCAGCGGATCCCGGGTGGACTGGCTCACGGTCGTGGAATCGAGACTGTTTGATCAGAAGATTCGACAGACCCTCATCCCAACCGAGAAGCCGGTGGAGGGCGTTCGTGTGGGTTCCTCATTCGGCTTTCGTATCGATCCCATCACGGGTCATTCAGCGCTGCACACCGGACTTGATTTTCCGGCCGACGTAGGCACGCCGATTCTGGCTGCAGCGGGCGGCGTGGTGGTGGTGCAGGAGTATCACGCCGCTTACGGAAACATGATCGAGGTCGACCATGGAAACGATTTGATCACCCGCTATGCACACGCGTCGCAGACCTTCGTGAAGAAGGGCGACATCGTCAAGCGTGGACAGAAGATCGCCAGCGTGGGGTCCACAGGACGATCTACCGGGCCCCACCTTCACTTCGAGGTGTGGGTGGCGGGGGTACCGCAGGATCCCCAGCGTTTCCTTGACGCAGGCGAAAAAATCGCAGCCGCCAAGCCGGCCGTGACGCCTCCGCGCAAGCCTTGAACGCGGGCTTGCCCCGGAAGGTAAAATCGACGCTTTGCTCTTGAAAGCTCCGCGTTCGCCGGCACATCAACGGCGGCGGGCGCACGCCCTCCAGGTTCGCAAGAACCCTCCACTTTCTTTTGCTTGTCCCGCGCCTCCTGGGTGTCTGGTGCAGGCCTGTATGTATGGCCACAAACTTTCTCACCAAACTCTTTGGTAGCCGCAACGACCGCCTGCTGAAGACCTACCGTAAAACGGTGGAGCGCATCAATGGTCTGGAGGCGCAGTTTGAAAAGCTCAGCGATGACGAGCTTCGCGGAAAGACCGAATCCTTCAAGCAGCGCATAGCTCAGGGCGAACACCTCGATGCGCTGTTGCCCGAAGCTTTCGCGGTGGTGCGTGAAGGGAGCAAGCGCATCATGAAGATGCGGCACTTCGACGTGCAGCTGGTGGGCGGCCTTGCCTTGCACCACGGCAAAGTGGCCGAGATGCGCACGGGTGAAGGCAAGACCTTGACGGCCACGTTGCCGGTGTACCTGAATGCGCTCACTGGCAAAGGCGTGCATGTGGTCACGGTCAACGACTACCTGGCCAGCCGCGACGCGCAGTGGATGGGGCGTCTCTACAACTTCCTTGGTCTCTCGGTCGGCATCAATCTGCCGCAGGCGCCGCGTGAAGACAAGCAGGCGGCCTACCGCTCCGACATCACCTACGGCACCAACAACGAGTACGGCTTCGACTACCTGCGCGACAACATGGTGTACGAGGCTGCCGATCGCGTTCAGCGCGGCTTGAACTTCGCCATCGTCGACGAGGTGGACTCGATCCTGATCGACGAGGCTCGAACGCCTTTGATCATCAGTGGTCAGGCCGAAGACCAGACTCAGACCTACATGGCCATCAAGCAGCTGGTGCCTCACCTGGTGCGCCAGGAGGGCGAAGCCGATGTGCGCACCGGCGAAGGAGTCATCAAGCCGGGTGACTTCACGGTAGACGAGAAAGCCCACGCCATCCACATGACCGAACAGGGGCACGAGCATGCTGAGCAGCTACTCAGCCAGGCCGGTCTCTTGCCAGAAGGCGCGTCGCTTTACGACCCGGCCAATATTGCGCTGCTGCACAACCTGGTCACCTCGCTGAAGGCGCATCACCTGTACCACCGCGATCAGCACTATGTGAACCAGAACGGTGAGATCGTGATCGTTGACGAGTTCACTGGCCGACTCATGACCGGGCGCCGCTGGAGCGACGGCCTGCACCAGGCGGTGGAGGCCAAGGAGGGCGTGGCGATCCAGCCCGAGAACCAGACGCTGGCATCGATCACCTTCCAGAACTACTTTCGCCTGTACGGCAAACTCTCCGGCATGACGGGCACCGCTGACACGGAGGCCTACGAGTTCCAGGAGATCTATGGCCTGGAAACGGTGGTCATCCCGCCGAACCGCCTGAGCAAGCGGGTCGATCAACTGGACCGGGTCTACAAGACCACCCAGGAAAAATATGTAGCGGCCATCCAGGACATCCGCGAATGCCACGATCGTGGCCAACCGGTGCTGGTGGGCACTTCGTCGATCGAGAACTCGGAAATCATCTCCGAGCTGCTGGTCAAGGAAGGCCTGCCCCACGAGGTGTTGAATGCGAAGCAGCACGCACGCGAAGCAGACATCATCATCCAGGCGGGCCGCCCGGGTGGCATCACCATCGCGACCAACATGGCTGGTCGTGGCACCGACATCGTGCTCGGCGGCAATCTGGAGAAGATGGTTGACGCGGTGCAGAACGACGAATCCCTGGACGAGGGCACCAAGGCCGCGCGCATCGAGTCGCTGCGCCAGAACTGGCAAGCCGACCACGACAAGGTGAAGGCACTGGGGGGTCTGCGCATCATCGCCACCGAGCGTCATGAGTCGCGGCGCATTGACAACCAGCTGCGTGGCCGTTCAGGCCGTCAAGGCGACCCGGGTTCGTCGCGCTTCTATTTGAGTCTTGACGATTCGCTGATGCGCATCTTCGCGGGCGACCGCGTGCGCGCGATCATGGACCGATTGAAGATGCCTGAGGGTGAGGCCATCGAGGCCGGTATCGTCACGCGCAGCATTGAAAGCGCGCAGCGCAAGGTCGAGGCGCGCAATTTCGACATCCGAAAGCAGCTGCTCGAGTACGACGATGTTTCGAATGACCAGCGCAAGGTGATCTACCAGCAGCGCAACGACATTCTGGATGCCGCGTCGTTGCGCGCGCAGATCGACTCTTTGCGTGACGGTTGTTTCGCCGATCTCGTGCACCAGTACGTGCCCGAGGGTAGCGTCGAAGAGCAGTGGGATCTGCCCACGCTGGAGCGGGTGCTGCGCGAAGAATGGGCGGTCGATGTGCCGGTGGCGACCTGGGTGTCGGACGCCGAGTCCATCGACGCGGAAGAGATCGCCGAGCGCGTGGTGGCCGCGGCCAAGGCGGCCTTTGAAGCCAAGGTGCAGATCGTGGGCGAAGAAAACTTCACCCAGTTCGAGCGCGTGGTCTTGCTGCAAACCATCGACGGGCAGTGGCGCGAGCACTTGTCCGCGCTGGACTATCTGCGCCAGGGCATCCACCTGCGTGGCTATGCGCAGAAGCAGCCCAAGCAGGAATACAAGCGAGAGGCTTTTGTGTTGTTCGGTCAACTGCTGGACACGGTGAAGAACGACGTGACAAGGGTGTTGATGAATGTGCGTGTGCAGTCTGCAGAGCAAATGGCGCAAGCGGCCGAGCAGCTCGAAGAGCGCGCCGAGCAGATCGCCAACGTGACCTACACCGCGCCTACCGAAACCGGGGAAGCGGAGACGGTGGGCGCGTCCGGCACAACAGCGCGCCCCGTGGGTGATGTGCCGCGCGTGGGCCGCAACGATCCTTGCCCTTGCGGCAGCGGAAAGAAATACAAACAGTGCCACGGCAAGCTGGACTGATGCAGTTGGGCCCTGAAGCCCGCGCTCTCAGCTGACGACTGGCTCAACCCTGAACCCACGGAGTCTTCATGCCCGTTCAACTCAACACGCCTTCGGTGGCAGACCTGCTCCCCATCGCGGGTGTTCGCATCGGTGTGGCCGAAGCCGGCATCCGCAAGGCCAACCGC
>JANPKR010000183.1:0-29028 GCA_031426175.1 Hydrogenophaga sp.
GGCTGGCCCGATGGCAACGAAAACATCGTCGGCATGTGGGTCAGTGTCATCAGCACGAGCATCAAACCCCGCAGGGCGTCGAGCTCCCAGCGGCGGTTTGAAGGGTGGAGGAGGGGCGTGGACATAGGGAAAACCAGAACAGCCTGGCATCATGCCCGAGCAGCGCTGCGCCTGGCGCGCACGGCTTGCAGAAACCCCCAGGACAGGCCGAGCACCGCGGCCACCAGAGAGGCCAGCAGCACACCCAGTTTGGCGGCGTTGAGCAGGTTGGCGTCGTCAAAGGCCAGTGTGGCGATGAAGATCGACATGGTGAAACCGATGCCAGCCAGCAGGCCCACGAGGACCACGCTGCCCCAGTTCACGCCCGGTGGCAGGCGGCACCAGCCCAGGCGCACAGCCAGCCAGCTCGCAGCGACCACGCCCAGGGGCTTGCCCAGCACGAGCGCCAGCACAACGCCCAGGGTCACCGTCTGAGCGCCGCCCAGGCTCAGGTCCACGCCATCGATCGTGACGCCTGCGTTGGCCAGCGCGAAGAGCGGCATGACGCCAAAAGCGACCCACGGGTGCAACGCCATCTGCACCCGGATCACTGGCGGCAGCACCTCGCGCTGCGCCTGCCGCAGTTGTTTGAGCGGGCCAGCGATGTCGTGAGGCGCGCCGACGTTGCCGGTGGTGAGCTCACCGAGCGCGCGAGCGGCCATGTCCAGCGGTTGCTCGCGCATACGACCGGGCAGGACCGGTGTCATCAAGCCGAGCACCACGCCCGCCAGCGTCGGGTGCACGCCGGTTTGCAACAGACCCAGCCACAGCACCGCGCCCGGCAACACATAGGCCCACGCCGAGCCGGTGCCGATTTGCTGAAGGCCCAGCACCATCAGCACACCCAGGCCGCACACCAGCAGGCCGCTGAGGTCAAGCCCGCCCGAATAGAAGATGGCGATGATCAGCACCGCGACGATGTCGTCGATGATGGCCAGCGCCAGCAGCAGCACGCGCACATTCCCGGGAATGGAGCGGCCCAGCAAGGCCAGCACGCCGATGGCAAACGCAATGTCGGTGGCGGTCGGGACCGCCCAGCCTCGCAGCGTCGTCGCCTCGGTGTTCAGCACCACATAGATCGACGCGGGCACCACCACGCCGCCCAATGCAGCCGCCAGTGGCAGGGTCGCGAGCTGCAGGCTGGCCAGCGCGCCCTCATGGATTTCGCGCCGGATCTCCATGCCCACCACGAGAAAGAACACCGCCATCAGGGCGTCGTTGATCCAGAAGTGCAGCGATTGGGAAGACACGTGGCTGCCCAGGCCGATCGTGATGGGGGTGTGCCACAGCGCGTGGTAACTTGCCGCGGCGGGCGAGTTGGCCCAGATCAGGGCGATGGCCGCGGCCACCATCAGCACGACGCCGCTGACGGCCTCGATGTGGAGAAAACGCTCAAGGGTGGAGAAGGCGCGCTCGGCCAACAGCTGGGCGCGAGGCAAGGTCTGCCGGGACGTGGGTCGGTTCATGGTCGTGTCGATTCCGCGTGGCGGCCCGACCAGCGCAATAAACCTGTTTCACCGCAGCATGCGGCGACAACACCCACCCCCATTTTACCCTGTGAGGTATCGGGGCTCACCTACACTCGTCAAATGTTCTCTGCGCCTCACCTCGACGACGCCCACTTCATGCGCCTGGCACTGGCCGAAGCCCGCGCTGCCGCCAAGAGCGGCGAGGTGCCGGTGGGCGCGGTGGTGGTGAAAGATGGGCGCGTCATCGCCACCGGACACAACGCCCCCATCGAAGGCCTGGACCCCACGGCCCACGCCGAAATCGTGGCCCTGCGCGGCGCAGCGCAAGCGCTGGGCAACTACCGGCTGGAGGGCTGCACCTTGTACGTCACGCTGGAGCCGTGCGCGATGTGCAGCGGCGCAATGCTTCATGCCAGGCTGGCGCGCGTGGTGTTCGGTGCGGCCGACCCCAAGACCGGCGCGGCCGGCTCGGTCGTCAACCTGTTTGGTCACGAACAGCTCAACCACCAGACCGTGTTGCAAGGCGGAGTGCTGGCCGACGAGGCGGGCGAATTGCTGCGCAGTTTTTTCAGGGAGCGACGTGTGAATCCGCATCCCTTGCGCGAAGACGCGTTGCGCACGCCCGACGCCTGTTTTGCCGATTTGCCTGGCTACCCTTGGCAGCCCCACTATGTGAGCGACCTGCCCGCGCTGAACGGGTGGCGCATGCACCACCTGGACGAAGGCTCGCGCAAAGCGCCCATCACCTGGCTCTGCCTCCACGGTAACCCGGCCTGGAGTTACCTCTACCGCAAGATGATCCCGGTGTTTCTGGCTGGCGGTGGCCGGGTGGTGGCGCCCGACCTGATCGGTTTTGGCCGCAGCGACAAGCCCAAGAAGGACAGCGCACACAGCTTCAGCTGGCACCGCCAGGTGCTGCTCGAATTCATCGAGCGGCTCGACCTGCGCAACGTGGTGCTCGTGGTGCAGGACTGGGGCGGTCTGCTCGGCCTCACGCTGCCCATGGCCGCACCTGAACGCTACCTGGGTCTGCTCGTGATGAACACCACGCTGGCCACCGGCGATGCGCCTTTGTCGCCGGGCTTCCTGGCCTGGCGCACCATGTGCGCGCAAAACCCGGCGTTCGACGTGGCCCGCCTGTTCGCGCGCGGCAATCCGCAGATGAGCGCTGAAGAGTGCGCCGCCTACAACGCCCCATTTCCGGACAAAGGTCATCGCGCAGCACTGCGTTCGTTTCCCGCCATGGTTCCCGAACACCCGGGCGACGACGGCGCAGCCATCAGCCGCGTGGCGCAGGCCTTCTGGTCGAGCGCTTGGACTGGTCAAAGCCTCATGGCCATCGGTCAACAAGACCCTGTGCTGGGCGAACCGGTGATGCGGACATTGCACCGCTCGATCCGCCGCTGCCCCGAGCCGATGTTGCTGCCGCAGGCCGGGCATTTTGTACAGGAACACGGCGAGGCCATTGCGCAAGCGGCCGTGAGTCATTTCAGCGCTGGTGCCCCTCGATAATTGTCGTCATTTTCCGCACCCCAACCCATGAGTCATATCTACATCTACTCCCCCTCCAGCGCGGTGCGCGACAAGGCCGCGTTTCGCCGAGGCGTGGCGCGGCTCAAGGCCTTGGGGCACGAGGTGGAGGTAGACCCAGCGGCGCTGGCCAGCCACATGCGTTTTGCGGGCGATGACGACACCCGGCTGATGGCCATCGGGCGTGCCGCAGCAAGTGGCGCCGATGTGGCGCTCATTTCACGCGGTGGTTACGGACTCACCCGCATCCTGGGTGAGTTGCCATTCAAGAAGCTCAGCAAAGCGATTGAAAGCGGCACGCAGTTCGTGGGCCTGAGTGACTTCACGGCGTTGCAAATGGCGTTGCTGGCCAAAACCGGTGCCTGCACCTGGGCGGGGCCAGCCCTGGGCGAAGACTTCGGCGCGGAAGCTCCCGACGACATCATGGAGGCTTGTTTTGACGACCTGCTGGTTGGGCACGGGGAGGGCGCGGGCTGGCAACTGCCGGTTTCGGACCTCGCCTTCATGAAGCCAGCCAAACCGGGTGAAGCACCGGCGCTTCGGGTGCGCTCGGCCACGCTGTGGGGCGGCAACCTCAACGTGATCTGCGCGATGGTGGGCACGCCCCACCTGCCCACCATCACGGGCGGCATTCTGTTCCTCGAAGACACGAACGAACACCCCTACCGCATCGAACGGCAACTCACCCAATTGCTCAACGCAGGCATCCTCGGGCGTCAGAAGGCGGTGCTGATGGGATCGTTCAACCGCTTCAAACTGGTACCCGGTTACGACCGGGGGTTCAAGTTGCAGACGGTGGTGAACTGGTTGCGCACGAAAACCAAAACGCCAGTCCTTACCGGTCTGCCGTTCGGCCATGTGCCGACCAAGGTGCTGCTGCCTGTCGGGCAGAAGGTCGATCTGATGGTGGAAGGGCGTGATGCCCTGATTTACTGGGGTTGAGGCCGCGGCTCAGCGCGTGCGCAGGCGCGAGGAATCAATCAGGCTTTTGGGCACCAGACCTGCAAACACCGGGGACAGGCTCTGCACCCGGTGAACAGCCAGCGCCTCGCCATGCAATTGGCTCAGAACGGCCACCATCTCGGCGCGCGCAAACCACAGCGCGTGTGGATCGTGCAGGTATTTGAGACGCCGCACCAGTTGGGGATTGATTTGAGCGCCGTCTTCGCCAAGCACATCGAGCATGGCTTTTCGCACAGGCTCCAACGCCTCACCTGGGTCTTGGTGAACCTCGGGACTGAGCAGTGCAGAAATGCTGTTTCGAAGACTTGGTTTGAACCAGCGCATGGTGTGTCCTCAACGACTTTTATGAATCCGTCCAAAGGATACGTTCACTTACCGTGTCAGCGCAATCCCGCACGTCGTTTGGATATTGAAAAACAACAAGCAAATCAAGGGTTTACGTTGAGCTTTTTACCTCATGCATGAGGTATGTAGTACCTTTGAGTCCATTTTTGTGAAGATGGCCGCAAGGGATTAATACCCGATCGGCGGGGGCTTTGCACTTGCGCCACACCTTGCAATGGGCTGGTGTGTGCCGTGTTGTCAGGTGACAAAGGGCCCTCGGGGGGGTGTGCTCTAATCCAGCCGATATTTATCTGCTATATGGCCGAACTGACAATTGCTTTCGTGGATTTGACAGGCAGCGTTTCGGTGTTTGAAACACTGGGTAACGACCGCGCCACGATGGTGGTGACCAAGCTCACCCAGTGGATCGGAGCCACAGGCATGGAGCACGGCGGCGTCGTGGTCAAAATGCTGGGGGATGGCGTTCTGCTCTCGTTCACGAGCAACCGCCTTGCGGTGGAAGCGATGGTTCAAATCCAGCAGGAGCACGCCAAACGGGTGGTCCAGTGGCCCAACCGCCTCAAACTCATGATGCAGATCGGCATGGCCAGGGGCCAGGTGGTGGTGGTCGATGGCGACTGCTTCGGTGATGCCGTGAATTTGGCGTCGCGCCTGAGCGATCTGGCTGGTGGCGAACAAATCCTGGTGACAGAAAACGTGATTCGCGAACTGGGGCAGCGCACGCCTGTTCGCAGCCGCAGCCTCGGACCCATCCGCATCAAGGGCCGCACCGAGCCTTGTGAGGTGTTCCGCATCGAATGGCAGCAGGAGATGCTTTCCGAATTCCTCACCTTGCCCGCCGATCTGCATTCGCTCACGCCACCAAAAGATGTGGGACTGGGCGGGATCGAACTGTCGTGGCTGGACAGCAGCCGCAGCTTTGGCCTGACCGAACTTCCGCTGAAGATTGGCCGGGTGCCCGAGGCCGACTTTGTGGTGAGTGACCCGCGCGTTTCCCGCATGCACACCCGCATCGACATGCGCTCGGGAAACTACGTGCTGGAGGACATCAGCAGCTACGGCACCTGGGTCCGGTTTGCTGGGGGTGACAACGTGATCGCGCTGCGCCGCCAGGAATGCATGCTGCACAGCGATGGCGAGATTGCGCTGGGGGCGCCGTTCACCGACTTCAGCGCGCCCATGGTGAGCTTCAAACTGGTCAACGGCAACATGGTGCTGGGGCGCGCGCCCCTTCGAGCCTGACAGCCTTTGAATCGGGTGGTGGCACCCATGGGTGGTGAAGAGGCTTTCACAACACGCAGGAGACACCGTGCGCTGGGTCAAACGTTTCTGCAAATTGCTGGTGGTGATGCTCGTCGCGGCTGCGGTCGCCGCTGCCTTTTACGCACAACGAAGCCTGCCGAAAATGGACGGGCGACTGCAGCTGGAGGGTCTGTCTGGACCAGTCAAGGTTCACCGCGATGCCAGCGATGTGACTCACATCCTCGCCAGTCGGCCCGCCGATGCGTGGAAAGCGCTGGGCTATGTGCATGCCCAGGAGCGTGGCTGGCAACTGGAGTTCAACCGCCGGGTGATGCGCGGCTCGCTTTCGGAGGTGATGGGCCCGGCAACGCTGGAAACGGACAAGCTCATGCGCACGCTCGGCATCCGCCAGGCTGCCCAGCGGCAATGGGACGGTCTGCCGCCAGATGCCCGCCTGGCGCTGCAGTCCTACAGCGAGGGAATCAACGCATTCTTCGCCAAAAGCTCTCAGGCGCTGTCACCCGAATTCATCTTGCTGAAGGTGGACCCAGGGCCTGAGGCCCGGGCCGGTCGCTACTGGGATCCGCTGGACAGCGTGGGCTGGTCGCTGATGATGGCGCTGGATCTCGGCGGGAACTGGGGCAACGAGTTCGCGCGATTCACGGCCCTGCAGCGCATCGACACGCCGGCGCTGTGGGAGCTGTTCCCGCCATACCCCGGTGAGCAGCCGGCTGCCACGGCAGATCTGGCCGCCCTGTACCGCAGTCTCGGCGTGTACCGCGCAACGCCGGTCACCACATCCATCGTCACACCTGAACCGCAAACCCTGGCCGCGCTCATTGGCCGGGACATGGAGCGCTGGACCCACGAGCTGGGCAACATCGAGGGCAAGGGCTCGAACAACTGGGTGGTATCGGGCGCCCGCAGCAAAACGGGCATGCCCTTGCTCGCCAACGATCCTCACCTGGGTCTGAGTGCGCCGGCCATCTGGTATTTCGCGCGCCTGCAGGCTCCCGACGCCGACGGTGTGAAAGGCATGGACGTGATCGGCGCCACGCTGCCGGGCACCCCGTTTGTGGTGCTGGGGCGCACCGGGCAGGTGGCCTGGGGATTCACCAACACCGGGCCGGACGTACAGGACCTCTACATCGAAAAGATTAACCCGGCCAACCCTGCGCAATACAGGGTGCCGGGCAGTTCCGCCGAGCCGGTTTGGGCCAACTTCGGCCTTCGCATGGAAACGATCCGTGTGAAGAACCAGGCCGACGTCAGCCACATGGTGCGCAGCACCCGGCATGGTCCGGTGCTCAGCGATGCGCAGTCCCGCCACGGTGAGGTGATCGACACCAGCAAGTTTGTGCTGTCCTTGCGCTGGACCGCCCTGGACGCCGACAACCGCAACGTGGTGGCCACGCTCGAATCGAACCGCGCGCAGTCGGTGGCCGATCTGACGAAAGCGTTCGCCGAATTTCACTCGCCCATGCAAAACGTGCTGATGGCCGACCGCAGTGGCGTCATTGCCTACAAAGCGGTCGGCAAAGTTCCAGTGCGCGCTGCCGACAACGACATCCGCGGCGTGGGGCCCGCCCCGGGCTGGGAAACGCGCTACGACTGGGTGGGCTGGTTGCCCTACGAAGATACGCCACAGGACGCAGGCGAGCGCGGCTGGATCGCCACCGCCAACCAGCGCATCCACGCCGCCGACTACCCACACTTCATCACGCAGGACTGGGCGCCCGCGTACCGCCAGGAGCGCATTGAAGCGCTTCTGGAAGCCACGCCGCAGCACACAGTGGCGTCTTTTCAGGCCATGCACGGCGACTTGCAATCGGCCGCCACGGTGCGCCTGTTGCCGTTCTTGAAGAAGACGGCGTCAAGTCACCCGCTGGCGGCGGCAGCGCAGGCGCAACTCAAGGATTTCAACGGCGAGATGCGCGCCGAACTGGCTGCGCCACTGATCTACACCGCTTGGGTCGACGCGTTCACCCGCGAGGTGGTGGGCGAGCGTTTGGGGCAAGCGCGCTTTGAGAACTTGTACGGCAAACGCCTGTTTCGCAACGCGGTCGAAGGCATCCTGGAGCGCAACGACCGGGCTTGGTGCGGCGCCGCAGGATGCGAAGCAGCCAGCACGCGGGCGCTGGACCGTGCACTGGATCAGTTGCGGGAGAAGCACGGCAAGGACCTGGCCGCGTGGCGCTGGGCCCACGCGCACCCGGCGATCTCCGTTCATCGCCCGTTCAGCAATGTGAAACCGCTGGCGCCTTTCTTCGAGGTCCGCACGCCCACGGGGGGCGACCCCTTCACGATCAATGTCGGCCAATACCACCTGGACAAGGCCGATGCGCCGTATGCCAACCGCCACGCGGCCAGCCTGCGTGCCATCTACGATCTCGCCGACATGGACAACTCGCAGTTCATCTACCAGACCGGGCAAAGCGGCAATGTGTTCTCAAGGCGCTACCGCGACATGAGCAAGTCGTGGGGTGCGGTGGAGTACAGAACGCTCACGATGAAGCCCGGCGAATGGAGGTCAACGCTGGAGCTCGTGCCCTGATGGATCTATTTCAGGTTGCCTGAGAGGAACTGGGTGAGCCGCTCACTCTTGGGCCGTGCGAGCACCTCGGCCGGCACACCTTGTTCCTCAATACAGCCCTTGTGCAAAAAGATCAAGTGCGAGGACACCTCGCGAGCAAAACCCATCTCGTGTGTGACCACCACCATGGTGCGGCCTTCTTCGGCCAGCAGCTTCATCACACGCAGCACCTCGCCCACCAGTTCGGGGTCAAGTGCGCTGGTGGGTTCGTCGAACAGCATCACGTCGGGCTCCACAGCCAGCGCGCGCGCGATCGCCACGCGCTGCTGCTGACCACCGCTCATGTGCGACGGGTAGCGGTCTTCCACGCCGCGCAGGCCCACGCGCTCCAGGTAGCGGCGCGCCGTCTCCACCGCCTTGTCTTTCGGGATTCCCAGCACGTTCACCGGCGCCTCGATGATGTTTTGCAGCACCGTCATGTGGGCCCAGAGGTTGAAATGCTGGAACACCATGGCCAGCTTGGTGCGCAGGCGTTGAAGCTGTGCGGCATTGACTGCGCGCAACTCGCCGCGCTTGTCTGCTTTCAGTTGAAGCTCTTCGCCGGCCAGGATGATCCGGCCCGTGTTGGGGTTCTCCAGCAAGTTGATGCAGCGCAGGAGCGTGCTCTTGCCCGAACCCGAGCTGCCGATCAGGCTGATCACGTCGCCCGCACGGGCCTGCAGCGACACACCTTTGAGCACTTCGTTGGAGCCGAATCGCTTGTGGATGTCGTGGACCTCCAGCAAGGGACGCCCAGGCGTTCGGGTGGCGGTGGATTCAGCTGTCATGTTCGATGCCCGATGGAGATGAAAACTCACGCGCCCAGCAGATCGCCGGAGCGGAATGGCGTGGGGCCAGCAATCTTGCCGACTTCACCGCCAGAGACGACATAGCGCTCGCGCACAGTGGCGTACAGCACACCGGAGACCTCAGCGCGCACCTCATGCACGCGAGCCAGTCCTTCGGCCGTGGGGTCGATCACCTCGGCCACCACCTCACCCACCTTCATGATGGCGCCTGGCTTTGCGAGAAAAACCAGCAACCCGGGAACAGGCGCATGCAGCGTCTGCGAACCTGCAAGCGGTGTGGGTCTGCATACCATGGGTGGCAGCGGCGGTAGCGTGTCGGCCGCCACAGCGCCCGCGTGTTCCAGAAAAGAGAAGATCGCCTGGGCATCCTCTCGGGCGGTGTCGTGCGACACATCGCCCTCGCCACGCAACTCCACGGTGGTGCTGGCGCAGGCTTGGGGCAGGGGAGCGTTCACGCCGGCAGCTTGCAGCGCGGCGGCCAGCTGCCACCACAGACCAGAGAGTCGTTCGTCGAACGGCCCGCCACCAGACTCGCGCGCCAGCAGCACGGCCTGGCAGCCCAGCAGACGAGCCAACGGCTCGAATGGCGGCCAGCAGGCCTCCTCGCTGTAGAGATGCATCACCGCTTCGGTGTCGCAGTGCAGATCCAGCGCCAGATCGGCATCGTGGGCGAGCAGCAACAAGCGGCGGCGCATGCTGTCGAGCTCGGTGACAGGCTGCCACTGGGTGAGCCATTGACCAACCAGCTGGCGAACCATGGCAACGTTGGCGTCGGCGTCTGGGCCCATGCGGGTGGTGGCCGCGGCCAGCACGGCGGCGGCCAGGTCCGGGTAGTGGCGGTTGAAGTTTTGAGACGTGTCGAGTTCGAAGCGGCCCATGGCGCGGTGGTCCAGACGCTGGCTGAGGCCGATCGGGTTGGCAGCCGGCACCAGCACGACCTCACCGCGCAGGCGCCCCGCCTTTTCAGCGGCTTCCAGCCGTGCGCGCAGGTGGTGCGCCACCAGCATGCCGGGCAGCTCCTCGGCATGCAGGCTGGCTTGTATGTACACCTTGGGACGGGCGCCAGGTACGCCAAACTGAAACCCGACCAGGGTTTTGTGTGTGCCCAGACTTGGACTCAACAGGGGGTATTCGGTGCGTTGCATGGATTGGCTGAGACCGCGGCTCAATGTCCACGTGGCGCCAGGTGGGCCAGGAAGCGGCGTTCTGCCAGCTTGAAAAGGCCGACGAGACTGAACGTGATGGTGAGGTAAATCGAGGCGGCAAAAATGTAGGCTTCGAAGGGCAGGTAGAAGTCGGAGTAGATCCGGCTGGCCGCGGCGGTCACGTCGAGCATGGCCGGCACGGTGCTGGCCAGGCTGGTGGCGTGCAACATCATCACCACCTCGTTGCTGTATGCCGGCAGCGTGCGGCGAACGGCGCTGGGCAGCACGATTCGGCGCATGGCCGTGGCGGGGCTCATGCCCATGGCTTGGGCGGCCTCGACCTCGCCGGCACTGGTTTCCCTGATCGCTCCAGCAAGCATCTCGGCGGTGTAACCCGCGGTATTCAGGCTGAAGGCCAGCAATGCGCAGAAGAATGGTTCCTTGAAGTGGGTCCAGGGCCAGACGTCATCCCATCGCGCCTGGATCCATTCGAGTTGTCCCAAACCATAGTAGATCAGGTAGAGCTGAATCAGCAGCGGCGTGCCGCGGATCACATAGGTGTAGGCACCGACGAGCCAGCGCAGCGGTGCGAAGGAACTGGTCAAGGCCAAGGCGAACAACACGGCGAGCACCGTGCCCACGCCCAGCGATGACAACAGCAGCCACAAAGTGGTGATGAGCCCCTCGCCGTACATGGCCAGCGTGCTGGGTTGAAAGATGACTTCCCATTTCATGGGTCGGTGCTCAGGTGTTTGCGCGTTTCACGCCCATGCTGAAACGTCGATCCAGCCATCGCAGCGCCCACAGCGAGACGGAGGTGTAGATCAGAAAGAGCGCAGCGGCAAACAGAAAGAACGTGAACGGCTCGCGTGTGGCCGCGCTTGCCTGTTTGGACAGGTAGGTCATCTCCTGCAAGCCGATCAGGCTGACGAGAGCCGTTGCCTTGATCAACACAAGCCAGTTGTTGGTGAAACCGGGCAGGGCGTAGCGCACCATCTGCGGGGCGGTGATGCGCATGAAGGTGCGCGCAGGACCCATGCCGAACGCCCATGCCGCTTCCATCTGACCCTTCGGTATCGACAAAATGGCGCCGCGGAAGGTCTCCGTCATGTAAGCGCCGTAGATAAAGCCGATGGTGAGCATGCCCGCCAGGAACGGGTTGATGTCCACCGACGATTTGCTGCCCATGGCTGTGATCAGGTGGTTGAGCCCGATGGTTCCGCCATAGAAAATGAGCAACATCAGCACCAGCTCAGGAACACCGCGCACCAGTGTGGTGTAAACGGTGGCCAGCCCCACAAGGATGGGGCGGCCCGACAGCTTGGCCACCGCGCCAAGCAATCCCAGCAGGACCGCCACTACCAGAGCGGCCAGCGAAACGCCCACCGTGAGGAGGGCGCCCTGCAGGATTGAGGTGAAGTAGCCGGACAAAACGCTACGGTTCAGTTGCCGTACACGTCAAAGTCAAAGTACTTCTTGCTCACCGTCTCATAGACTCCGTTGGAGCGAATGGCCTTGATCGCGGCATTCAGCTCATCCTTGAGCGCAGTCTCGCCCTTGCGAAGTGCAACTCCGGCGCCCGTGCCGAAATACTTGGCCTCTGCAAGCACTGGACCAACGAAGCCGTAGCCTGCGCCTTCAGGCTTGCTCAGGAAACCACCGGTGACCTCAACCCGGTCAGCCACGGTACCGTCCAGACGGCCGGATTTGATGTCCAGGTACACCTGATCCTGGGCTTCGTAGGGAACCACGGTCACGCCAGCGGTCTTGAGTTCACCCATGGCGTATTTTTCCTGGGTGCTGCCTTTCAGCACGCCGATTTTCTTGCCTTTGAGCGAGGCGGCGTCTGTGAAGGGCGTTCCGGTCTTGACGACGATACGGCTTGGGGTGTTGTAGTACTTGTCCGTGAAGTCAACGGCTTGCAGGCGTTCTTCTGTGATGGACATCGAACTGATGATCACGTCGTACTTTTTGGCTTGCAGGCCGGGGATCATGCCGTCCCAAACTTGCTCGACGTAAACACATTTGCGCTTGATTTCGTTGCACAGTGCTTCGGCGATGTCAACGTCAAAGCCGGTGGGCTTGCCATCGGCGGTTTTGAAGGTGAACGGCTCGTAAGTCGGATCAATCGCCACTTTGAGCTCGGGCAGTTCAGCCGGCGCTGGCGCCGCGGCCGGAGCTGCAACAGGGGCTGGTGCTGGAGCGGCTGCAGGTGCAGGTGTTTCGGTTTTTCCGCAGCCTACCAAGGCAGCGGCACCAATCAGGCTCAGGGACAGAATGAGGTTTTTCATGGACATCTTTCAAGGGCGTCAAGTGGATCGCCAAACAGGTTGAGACAAGCGTGTGAATTGTAGGTTGACGCTTCGGGGTGCACCGTTAAAGTGCCGCTGGTGTTTCCCCGCATAGTAGGGAAGCGCGGTCTTGATAAGGACGGGGAATACTAAGCAAGCTTCAAGCCCGAACGAAGTAACACTCCCGATGTTTAACTATACATAATATACATCGTGGAATGTTTATGGCAAAAGCAGGCATCGTGCAAAGAAGAAAGCCCGACTTGAGTCGGGCTTGGTCGGCAGATGTCTTGAGCGCTGTCAATCTTCCACGAAAGCCTCTTCGCGCTTCTTCTTGATCGACGGCAACAACACAATGGCCAACAAGAGCACGGCCGCTGCGAGCAAAGAGGCTGAAATGGGACGGGTCACGAACACGGACCAATCTCCGCGCGAGATCAGCAAGGCACGGCGCAAGTACTCTTCCATCATTGGACCGAGGATCAGGCCGAGCAACAAAGGAGCGGGCTCACAACCCAGCTTGATGAAGCTGTAACCGATGAGGCCGAAGACAGCAACCATCCAGATGTCAAAGCTGTTGTTGTTGGTTGAGTAGACGCCGATTGCACAAAACAAAAGGATCGCCGGAAACAACCAGCGGTAAGGCACAGACAGCAGCTTCACCCACACCCCGATCAGCGGAAGGTTCAGCACCACCAGCATCAGGTTACCGATCCACATCGAGGCGATCAGGCCCCAGAACAGTTCGGGATTGGAGGTCATGACCTGCGGACCCGGCTGGATGTTGTGGATGGTCATGGCACCGACCATCAGCGCCATCACGGCGTTGGGTGGAATGCCCAGGGTGAGCAACGGGATGAAGGACGTTTGTGAGCCGGCGTTGTTCGCCGATTCAGGCGCAGCCACACCGCGGATGTTTCCCTGGCCGAAAGGCACTTCGCCCGGTTTGAGCTTGGTTTTCTTCTCGATGGTGTAGGCCGCGAAAGACGACAGCAGCGCGCCGCCACCGGGCAAGATGCCCAACACCGAGCCCAAGGCGGTGCCGCGCAAGACGGCGGGCAGCATCCGTTTGAAGTCTTCTTTGGTCGGCATGAGACCTTGCACCTTGCCGGTGAACACTTGCCGTTCGCTTTCGTCCTGAGACAGGTTGCTGATGATCTCGCCGTAGCCAAAAATGCCCATGGCGATCACGACGAAGTTGATGCCGTCGGTCAATTCGGGAATGTCGAAGCTGAACCGGGCGACGCCAGAATTCACGTCGGTGCCGACAAGACCGATCAACAGACCCAGGACAATCATGGCCAGAGCCTTGAGCAGCGAGCCCGAGGCCAGAACCACGGCGCCGATGAGTCCCAGCACCATGAGCGCAAAGTACTCCGATGGGCCGAAGCTCAGCGCAACCTCGGTCAGCGGTGGCGCAAAGGCAGCGAGCACCAATGTGCCCACGCAACCCGCAAAGAACGAACCAAGGCCTGCTGCTGCGAGCGCAGGCCCTGCCCTGCCCTTGCGCGCCATCTGGTATCCGTCGATCACAGTCACAACCGACGAGGACTCTCCGGGCAGGTTCACCAGGATGGCGGTGGTCGACCCACCGTACTGCGCGCCGTAGTAAATGCCGGCCAGCATGATGAGTGCGGCCACAGGCTCCAGTCCGTACGTCACGGGCAGCAACATGGCGATCGTGGCGAGTGGGCCAATGCCCGGCAACACGCCGATGAGTGTGCCCAGCAGGCAGCCCACGAAGGCGTACAGCAGGTTCTGGAGCGTGAAAGCGACACTGAAGCCCAGTGCGAGGTTGTCAAAGAGTTCCATGGGGGATGTCTCCGGTCAGGCGGTCAGAAAGGCAGGCCACACCGGGAACTGCAGGTTGAGCATGTAAACGAAGGCGCCGTAGCTGCCCACCGCCAGAAGGGTCGCGAGTATCAAGGACTCCTTGATACTGCAGTTTGGGCGAGCGAACCCTGCGATGATCACCAGACCAAAGATGGCCACGATGAAGCCCATGGCGGGAATGCCCAGCGAGGGCAAGCCCACCAGCAATGCGCCGAAGGCAAGGTTGGCCCCGAGCACGAAGCCCAGCGGGCGCCAGGCAATCTTTCCAATGGGATCACCGTCGGGAGCCTTGCTGCGAAACGACTGGATCGTGATCAAGACGCCCAATGCCGTCAGCAGTATTCCAAGCAACAGTGGGAAATAGCCAGGTCCCATGCGGGCTGCCGTGCCCACCTCGAAGCCCTTTGCACCCACGGCGAACGAAACGCCCACGATGGTGAACATCAAACCAGAAAAAAAGTCTTTTTGACTTGCCAGCTTCACAGTGTCTCCTCCAATTATTGGGTGTGGCGATTCTGATCCGGTCAAGGCAATTGCCCCATGTGGGTTACACCTACAAGATAGGGGCGGCACGGGTTGACGATCCCCTGGGAGATACCGTTACCAGCGCCCTCTGGGTTGTTTGGCGCGCACAAAGCTCGCAATGATCTCGGCCGAGTCGGCCCGCTGGGCACGATTGGCGAAGTCGATGGCCGACAGCCCTTGCTGGTTCTTGAGCAGGGGATCGGCACCCTCTTCAAGCAACAGTTTGACCACGGTGGGGTGGCCGTAATGGGACGCCATCATCAGCGGCGTGGTGCCGTTGGGCGACTCGGCATCGATGTAAGCGTGGTGCTCCAGCAGCAAGCGCACCATGGGCAGGGCTGCTGCGTCGGCGTTGGTGGCGGCGTAGTGCAGCGGGGCCCAACCAGGCTTGTTGACCTCGGCCTTGCGCTCGATCAGGCGTCGGGCGATCTCCAGACGGCCCTTGAGCGCGGCCATCATCAAGGGACTTTCGTCCTGGCCGGTCCGCGCTTCGACCTGCACCTTCTCCTGCCCGATCAGGAAAGTGGACACCTCGGGCGCGTCATCGCGCAATGCGATGAACAGAGCATGTTCACCCGCCTCATTGCGCGTGTTCAGGTCGAACCCGCGCTGTGCCAGCTGGCGCACCGCGCCGACGTCGTCGCGCTTGATAGCCGAAAAGAAATCGTCAAACGAGTTTGCCCAAGCGCTTGAGGAAAGCACAATCAAAAATGCAATGAATCCAATGAAAACAGTCTTCTTTTCAAATATCTTCATGCGATTTCTCAAGAGTTTTGGCTGTCGTCGCTGACGCCACACGGTCGAACAAGGCGTCAAAATTCGCACTGGTTTTGAGCGCGACTTCGGCCACTGTCAGCCCCTTGATTTGTGCGACCTGATCAGCCACCCAGGGCACGAAAGCGGGTGAGTTGGTCTTGCCGCGGTATGGCACGGGTGCCAGGTAAGGGCTGTCGGTTTCGATGAGCATCCGCTCCATGGGCACGAACGCGGCCACTTCGCGGATGTCGCTGGCACTGCGGAAAGTGAGGATGCCGGAAAACGAAATGTAGAAGCCCAGATCGAGCGCGGCACGCGCCACGTCGGTCGTTTCGGTGAAGCAGTGAAACACCCCGCGAGCCAAAGGAAGTGATCCGGCATCGCCCCCAAAGCCGCCCGCCTCCCTGAGGATGGCCAACGTGTCGTCCGATGCACTGCGGGTGTGGATCACCAAAGGCAGATCGGTCCTGCGGCCAGCCTCGATGTGGGTGCGAAATCGGCTCCGTTGCCATTCCATGTCGGCCACAGTGCGCTCGCCCAGACGGTAGTAATCGAGCCCGGTTTCGCCGATGCCCACCACTTTGGCACGGCTTGCGCGCTCCAGCAGGTCGTCCAGCGTGGGCTCTTGCACGCCTTCGTTGTCGGGATGCACACCCACAGTCGACCAGAGGTTGGTGTGGTCGCGCGCCAGGCTGTGGACATCTTCAAACTCCTCCAGCGTGGTGCATATGCACAGCGCCCGGTCCACCTGCGCCAGGGCCATGGCGCTCAAGATGTCTGGCAGACGGTTTTTCAGCTCGGGAAAACTCAGATGGCAGTGGGAATCGGTGAACATGCAGACCCTGCGATGGGAGCAACGAATTGCAGGCCTGTGAAGGCCCGGTCAACGACGTCACCCGGGTGAGGCCGACTCAGAGCGTCTGGGTGGCGCGGTCGGAGCCGATGTTGGCGCCGAGGATTTCTTCGATTTTCAGCTTGAGCATGCGGGACTTTTCATCCGATGGGAAGCGGATGCCGACGCCCTGGGTGCGCCCCGCAGAAGCCTTGGCGGGCGTGACCCAGGCCACCTTGCCGGCAACGGGGTAACGCTGTGGATCGTCGGGCAGACTGAGCAGCACGTACACGTCGTCGCCGAGCCGGTAGTCGCGCGAAGACGGAATGAAGATGCCGCCGTCGGCGAACAATGGGATGTAAGCCGCGTAGAGCGCCGCCTTCTCCTTGATGGAGAGCTGGATCACGCTCGGGCGTGCTGCGGCCGCCGAGGGAGAAGGGTTTGTGCTCATCGCGTCGAGTTTAGCGGGAATCCTCTGCCCGGTGGGTGGCCGTTCACGGTGTCCGCGCGGCGAGCACCTGCTGTGTGCGCGCAGCCCAGGCTTCCTGCATGAGACCTGTGTTGTAGGGGTGCTCGACCGAGCGAGCGGCCTGCATCAGCTCGCGCGACCAGGCGGCCAGGGCTGCCCAGCGAGGCGCCGCAGGCAGTTCAGCAGCCGGGAAAAATCGGGCCGGAGCACCGCAGGCGTGGGCCATCAGGTCGTGGCAGAGCTTTTGCAACACCGCGAGCTGCTGGGCGGCGGGCCACTCGGACAGCACCGCCCAGTCGCCCCGCGCGAGTGCTTTGGGGAGACCCGACCAGGCCTGGGCATTCAAGCCGCTCGCGGCCCAGGCCAGGGCGTCGTCGGGGCGCCCGCCGGCCGCCTGCAGCCAGACCGCGGCCTGGGCCAGCGTGGGTGGCGGCGTTGCAGATTTGCCACCCGCCTGCCGTGCGGTCACTTCGCTCATCAGCCACGCGAGAGCCGCTTGCGTCTCGGGCCAGACCATTGCGTGGGTCTGGCAACGGCTGCGGATGGTGGGCAGCAGCTGGTGGGCCGACTCGCTGGCCAGAATGAAGCGCACCTCACCTGCAGGCTCCTCCAGCGTTTTCAGCAGCGTATTGGCCGACTCCATGTTCATGCGCTCGGCCGGGTACACCAGGATCACCTTGGTGCTGCCGCGCGAGCGGGTGGTCTGCGTGAACGCCACCGCACCGCGCGCGGCCTCCACCCGGATAAGTTTGCTCGGTTTGCGTTTCTTGTCGTCGATCTCTTTTTGGGCGCTTTCATCCAGCGGCCAGTCCAGTTCCAGGCTGAGCACCTCGGGCATGAGCGCACACAGGTCGGCGTGGGTGCGCACGTCGATGGCATGGCAGCTGGCACAGTCGCCACACGCACCCTGCCCCGTGGGCCGCTCGCAGAGCCAGGCGCGCGCCAGCGCCAGCGCCAGGTCGTATTGGCCAAGCCCGGACGGCCCCGCGAGCAAGAGCGCGTGGCCACGCTGTGGCAGCAGACCAACCAGTTGGGTTTGCAGCCAGGGCGCCAAAGCGGCTGTGCTCATGCGCCCACCTCGGCGCCAAGCCAGCCGCGTTGCTCGAAGGCATGACGCACATCGCGCCACACCAGGTGTTTGGGTTGATCCGAAGGCACGCGCGCAAAACGCGCGAGATCTTGCTGCATGCGATCGCCGTATCCCGCGGCCACCCGCTCGAAGAACGCCAGCGGCTGGGACTCGAAGCGGTCGGGTAAACGGGCGCCGGCCAGGCGCTCGGCGGCCACGGCCGGCGGCAGATCGAACCACACCGTGAGATCGGGCTGGCGCAGTTGGCTGTCCTGCCCGGGCACGGCTTGAACCCAACGTTCGAGCTGGCGCAGCACCTCCAGATCGAAGCCACGCCCAGCGCCCTGGTAGGCGAAGGTGGCGTCGGTGAAACGGTCGCACAGCACCACATCGCCGCGCGCCAGTGCAGGCTCGATCACCTGCTGCAGGTGGTCGCGCCGCGCGGCAAACATCAACAGCGCTTCGCACAACGGATCCATGGGGTCGTTGAGCACCAGCTCGCGCAGCTTCTCCGCCAAGGGCGTGCCGCCGGGTTCGCGCGTGAGCGTGACAACGCGCCCTTGGGCACGAAACGCCTCGGCGAGGCCGGCGATGTGGGTGGATTTGCCCGCGCCGTCGATGCCTTCAAAGGTGATGAAAAGTCCGGCGGTCTGCATGAGGGATGGAGAAGGTCTGCGGGTCAGCGGGTCAGCGGCGCAAGATGTAGCGCTGCACCGCGGCATTGTGCTCTTCGAGGGTGGCGCTGAACTGGCTGGAACCGTCGCCGCGGGCGACGAAGTAGATGGCGTTGGTCTCGCCCGGCTGCACGGCAGCTCGCAACGATGCCGCACCCGGCATGGCAATCGGCGTGGGGGGCAGCCCGGCGCGTGTGTAGGTGTTGTACGGCGTGTCGGTCTGCAGGTCGTTGCGGCGCAGATTGCCGTCAAAGGCTTCACCCAGACCGTAGATGACGGTGGGGTCGGTCTGCAGACGCATGCCAATGCGCAAGCGGTTGCTGAACACCCCGCCAATGCGCCGGCGATCGCTTTCCAGACCCGTTTCCTTTTCGATGATGCTGGCCAGGATGAGCGCTTCATCCGGCGTGCGCAAGGGCACGTTTGCGTCTCGCTGCGCCCAGGCATCGGCCACACGCTTGTCCATGGCCTGCGCGGCCTGACGTAACACGCTGGAAGCGGTGGCGCGTTTGGCAACGCGGTAGGTGTCTGGGAAAAAACGGCCTTCCGGATGACGCCCGGGGTAGCCAATGAGCGCCATGATGTCGGCCGAGCTCAGGCCTTCCAGGTCGGGTGTGAGGTCGGGTGAAGCGCGCAGCGCCTCGAACACCTGGCGGTGGTTCCAGCCTTCGAGGATCGTGATGCTGCGCACCGCCTGCTCGCCCCGCACGAGCTTGGACAGCAGGGTGCGCGGCGTGGTGCCGGGCGCGAATTCGTAGCTGCCCGCCTTGATGTCGCGGGAGCCGCCTGAGATGCGGAACCAGCCATAGAGGAAGACCCAGGGCGTCTGCACGCCCGAGGCCGAGAGTTTTTCGGCCACACCGCGCGCCGACTGGCCAGGCGCGATCTCCACATCGAGCGGTTGTTGCTCGCTCACGCTGGCTGGAAACCGCAGGGGTTGATCGACCCACCACACACCGAAAGCGGCCGTGAGCAGCAGACCGACCAGCGGCAACACGAACAGGAGTTTGAGAAGACGCATCAAGAGGATGTGCTCAGCAGGGTGAAGGGCCGCAGGGGCTGTCTGGCGGTGTGCAGGCGATGATAATCGGGCACCCCTCAGGCGCTGCCTGCCGCTCGTTCGGCCGCCAGTGCCTTGCATCCTTCGCAGCGCCTGACATGAACACTTCCTTCTCACCCATGGCCCCACTTTCGACTCCCGCTGCCACGTCGCCCTTTCACGGCATCGCCCGCTTGACCCGTCTGGGGGTGATTCAGGTGGACGGAGAAGACGCTGCAAAATTTCTGCACGGCCAGCTCACGCACGATTTCGCGTTGCTGGGCCTGTCCGAAGCGCGGCTGGCCGCGTTCTGCTCGGCCAAGGGCCGCATGCAGGCCAGCTTTGTGGGCTTCAAACGCAGCCACGACCAGATCTTGCTGGTGTGCAGTCGAGACCTCTTGCCCGCCACGCTCAAGCGGCTGTCGATGTTTGTTCTGCGCGCCAAAGTCAGACTGAGCGACGCCAGCGATGCGTTCGCCATCCAGGGCCTGGCCGGCGACGCCGTGCCCGCCGCCCTGCCCGCTGCACCGTGGGCACAGCTGCGCGAGGGTGAGGCCAGCGTGGTTCGCCTGTATCCCGCTGACGGCGTTGCCCGGGCCTTGTGGGTGGCGCCAGCCGGCACCCCTTCGCCGGTGAGTGACTCCCTGACCGAAGAACGCTGGAACTGGCTGGACGTCAGGAGCGCGGTGGCCACGCTCAGCCAGCCGGTGTTTGAAGCCTTCGTGCCGCAGATGCTCAATTACGAATCGGTCGGCGGCGTGAACTTCAAGAAGGGGTGCTACCCCGGCCAGGAGGTGGTGGCACGCAGCCAGTTCCGCGGCACGCTCAAGCGGAGGGCTTACCTGGTGCACGGACCCGAAGCCATGACCCCAGGGCAAGAGGTGTTCCACAGCAGCGACGTCGAACAACCCTGCGGCGCGGTGGTCCAGGCTGCGCCCCACCCGGGTGGTGGTTTCGACGCCATCGTCTCCATGCAGACCAGTGCTGCCGCCGAGGGCAGCCTGCACCTCGGGGGCGCCAACGGCCCGGTCCTCACCCTGATGCCCCTGCCCTATCCCCTGCTCGACGACATCTGAAGCAGGCCCGGCCATGTGCCTGATCGCCTTCGCGCTGAACGCCGATCCGGCCTGGCCGCTGCTCATCGCGGCCAACCGGGACGAATTCCTGGACCGGCCCACGGCCCCGCTGCACCGGTGGCTGCTGGACGACGGCACCGAGGTGGTGGGTGGGCGGGATCTGCGCGACGGCGGCACCTGGCTTGGCTTGAGCCAACGGGGTCGCGTGGCCATGCTGACCAACGTGCGCCAGTCCGAGCCGACCCCTGCGCGCCGAAGCCGGGGTGAGCTGGTCACGCGCTGGCTGCAGAGCGACCTTGACGCCGAGCAGTTTGCGGCCGGCGTTGTTCCTGCCGAGTACGGTGCTTTCAATCTGGTCGTGGGCGATTTTCACGCCAGCGCCTGGCATTGGCTGGGCAACCGCCATCCAGCCGCCCCGCACGGCTCAACAGCGACCGTGCTGCACCAGCGCGCGCTGTGCGCGGGCATTCATGGCCTGTCCAACGCGAGTCTGGACACGCCCTGGCCCAAGACTCAGCGGCTGAAGTCGGCGGTAGGCCAATCGCTGGCCAGCGGTTTGGACTGGCTCTCCCCCCTCTCAAGCGCCTTGGTCCACCAAGACCCTGTGCCCGACCCGGACCTGCCGCACACCGGCGTGCCAGTCGACCTGGAGCGTGCACTGTCCAGCCCCTTCGTGCGCATGGCCGACCGCGCCTACGGCACCCGCACCAGCCAGGTGGTCAGTGTGCGGGCCGCCGGTCAGGGCTTTGCTGTGACCGTGCACGAATGGACCCACGACCCGGCGGTGCCTGTGGCACGACTGGCACCCGAACTGGCCCGGCGCGAAACGCTGGTGTGGTGAGCCTCAGAGCCGCTTGAACATGGTCACGTGCGGAATGCCGGCTTCTTCAAACGGCTCGCCCAGCACCATGAAACCCAGCCTGTCGTAGAAGCCTTCGGCACTGCGCTGCGCGTGCAGCACCACCTCGGCGTCGCCCCGCTCGCGGGCGGCGTCCATCAAAGCCTTCAGCACATCGCGCCCCAGACGTCCGCCGCGCAAGGTTCGGTCCACCGCCATGCGACCCACCTTGGAGCTGCCGGGCTCGTATGGCAGCAGCCGACCTGTGGCGAGTGGGCGACCCAGGCGGTTGTAAGCCACGGCGTGCACAGCCGTGGCGTCGGCGGCGTCCCACTCCAGCTCCTTCGGAATCCGCTGCTCTTCCACAAACACGGCGGTGCGAAGGCGCTGGGCGTCGGGGCCCAGTTCGCTCCAGGGACCCACGCGGACCTCGGTCACGGTTTCACCCGCCTCATAGCCGGTGAGGATGTCGCGCAATGCTGCGGGCACCGGGCGCGAGGTCTGCGAGGCCGGGTCGGCGAACACGTAGACGATCTCGCTGGAGATCAGGTGATCCTCACCCCGGAATATGGCGCCGGTGAACGCGATGGACGAGGTGCCGATGCGGCTGCACTTCATGGCCACCTCGATCTGGTCGTCCGCCCGCGCCGACGCGTGGAACTCCACCGTGGCTTTCACCACATACAGGTCGCCGCCGAGCTGCGCCATGCTTTCCTGGTACGGCAGGCCCAGCGCGCGCCAGTAGTCGGTGATGGCGGTGTCGAAGTACATCAAGTAGTGCGCGTTGAAGACAATCTTCTGCATGTCCACCTCGGCCCAGCGCACGCGCAGGCGGTGGAAGAAGCGGAAGTCGGCGCGTTTCATGGTCATGTCATTTTTCCTGGAAGGCTTGGCGCAGCGCGCGTGCTGCGTCGTCGTGGGCGGTCAGTGCCTGGGGAATGGCCCGACCGAAGTTGATGAACCCATGCACCACGCCGGCATAGATCTCGATGTCCACCGGCACACCGGCGTGCCGCAACCGGTCGGCGTACATCACGCCCTCGTCGACCAAGGGGTCGCATTCGGCCAGGCCGATCCAGGCTGGCGCCACGTCGTCGAGTTCGCGCACATGGCCGCGTTCGTCCACGCCGTCCAGGGGCGCAAAGCGCCAGTCGTCGCGGTCGGCCGCGCTGCGCAGGTAGTGACCGAAGAAATAGCGGATGTGTGGCTCCTCCAGCAGGAAGCCTTCAGCAAATGTTTTGTGTGAGGCGGTGTCCTGGTGACCCACACAGCCAGGGTAGAAGAGCATTTGCAGCACCAGCGGTACGCCTGCATCCCGGGCGGCAATGGCAGTGACGGCGGCCAGCGTGCCCCCGGCGCTGTCACCACCCACCGCGATGCGGTTCGCGTCCAGCGCCAGCGCACCGCATTGCGAACGCAGACCCATCAGGCTGTCCCAAGCGTCGTGCACGGCGGTGGGGAACTTCCACTCGGGTGCCAGCCGGTAGTCCACCGACACCACGGCACAGTGGGCCAGGTGTGCGAGATGTCGGCACAGCGCGGCGTGCGTCGCCACGCTGCCCACCGTGAAGCCGCCGCCATGGAAGTACAGCAAGACCGGCAGAGCGACATCGCTGGCTGGTGCAAACAGCTGCCCGTGCAGTTCAACCCCATCGCGCGCGGTGAAGCGCAGGTCCTGCACGCGGGGGAGTTTGTGCGATGGAATCTCCAGCACGCCGGCACCGGCCTCGTAAGCCAGCTTGGCCTGTGCTGGCGTGAGCGCATGCAGCGGTACGTGCCCGGCGCGGGCAATGCGCTCCAGCACATGGCGCATGGCGGGCGTGAGCAGCGAACGGGGATCGGGATGGTGGGACATGAACGCTGATTGTCGCGGCGCTCGCTGCCGGCTTGCACAGCCGAAACAGGATGGCCTGTCTTGTGGGTGACCGCGCGCGGGTTGACGCCGTAGGCGGATGGCGGCGCCAGCCGTACAGTGGCCGACACCACAAGAACCGCACCGGAGACCGCCTTGGCCCAGATCCTCTACATCACCAACATCCTGATCGACTTCGGCGTGCTCTCGCAATTGCAGACCGAGTGCGAGCGCGTGGGTATCCGCCGCCCGCTCATCGTGACCGACGCCGGCGTGAAAGCCGCGGGACTGCTGGACAAGGCCACTGCTGCCCTGCCCGGCCTGCAGCCCGCGGTGTTTGACCAGACCCCGTCGAACCCGACCGAGGCCGCCGTGCGCGCTGCGGTGGCGGTTTATCAGTCGCAGGGCTGCGACGGGCTGATTGCGCTCGGCGGCGGCAGCGCCATCGACTGCGCCAAAGGCGTGGCCATTGCCTGCACCCACGAAGGCCCGCTCAAGACCTACGCCACCATCGAAGGTGGCTCTTTGAAGATCACCGACCGCGTGCCGCCGATCATTGCGTTGCCCACCACAGCGGGCACCGGCAGCGAGGTGGCGCGTGGCGCCATCGTGATCGTGGACGATGGCCGCAAGCTCGGTTTCCACAGCTGGCATCTGGTGCCCAAGACCGCCCTGCTCGACCCCGAACTCACGCTGGGCCTGCCGCCCATGCTGACCGCCGCGACCGGCATGGACGCCATTGCCCACTGCATGGAAACCTTCATGGCGCCACCCTTCAACCCGCCGGCCGACGGCATCGGCCTGGATGGACTTGCACGCGGATGGGCGCACATCGAGCGCGCCACCAAGGACGGCCAGGACCGCGACGCCCGCCTGAACATGATGAGCGCCAGCATGCAGGGCGCGATGGCGTTTCAGAAAGGCTTGGGCTGCGTGCATTCGCTCAGCCACAGCCTGGGCGGCGTCAACCCGCGCCTGCACCATGGCACGCTCAACGCGGTGTTCCTTCCGGCGGTGATCCGCTTCAACGCCGAGGCCGCGTCGATGAAGAAAGACAACCGCCTGCAGCGCATGGCCCACGCCATGGGCCTGGGCAGCGGGAGCGATGTGGCCGAAGCCGTCACCGAAATGAATGCCCGCCTGGGTCTGCCCACCGGACTGGCCGCCATGGGGGTCACACCCGATTTGTTCGAGCGGGTGATTGAAGGCGCGATGGCCGACCACTGCCACAAGACCAACCCTCGCCTGGCCACGGCCGAGGACTACCGGGCGATGCTGCACGAAGCCCTGTAAAACAAGGCCCCGCAAAGTCACACCGCTCGATTTCTGGCGGCACTTGCACAGCGGGGCCGCGCGACGGTGGATGCTTCGGCACTAGGCCGGCTCTTGCGACCCATCGGCAGCTCGGCCTTGCCGCGCGCCCACATGCAACTGCCCGCGTGACTCGGCCAGCTCCACCTGCCGCTGCCGTTCGGCCAGCTGGGCCTTTTCCTGCTCGCTGCGCTGGTCGTGGCAGTGCGGGCAACTCACACCCTTGACGTAGTGCGGTGAGGCCTTCTCGGCATCGCTCAGCGGCCAGCGGCACGAACGACACAGTTCGTGGGACCCGGGCTGCAAACCATGGCCCACGCTGACACGCTCGTCAAACACGAAGCAGTCGCCCTGCCAGGTGCTCTGCTCGGGTGGAATTTCCTCAAGGTACTTGAGGATGCCGCCTTCGAGGTGGTAGACCTCGTCGAAGCCGCGCATTTTCATGAGTGCGGTGGATTTTTCGCAGCGGATACCACCGGTGCAGAACATCGCCACCTTGGGCTTCCTCCCCTCTTGCAAGGCGGGCTGTGCGTCAAGCCAGGCCGGCAGTTCGGTGAAGGTCTTGATGTTCGGGTTCACCGCGCCGGCAAAGGTGCCGATGGCCACTTCATAGTCGTTGCGCGTGTCGATCACCAGCACGTCTGGATCGGCCAGCAGCGCGTTCCAGTCCTGCGGTTTCACATACTGCCCCACGGTCTTGTTGGGATCCAGACCGGGGACGCGCAGGGTGACGATCTCGTTCTTCAGGCGCACCTTCATACGGTGAAACGGCGGGTGATCGCTCCACGATTCCTTGTGCGGCAGGCGAGCCAATCGCTCATCGGCGCGCAGGTGCGAAAGCACGGCGCGAACGCCCGCCTCGGGCCCGGCAATGGTGCCGTTGATGCCTTCGCGCGCAATGAGCAAGGTGCCTTTGACACCGTTCGCCTCGCAGCAAGCCTGCAGTGGCTCGCGCAGGTCGGCGAAGTCGGGCAGGTCGACAAACTGGTAGAGCGCGGCGGTGAGGTAACGGTGGGCGTGTGGCTCGACAGACATGGCCTCAATTATCCCCCTGCCCCGTCCGCTCAGAGCGGCTGCAGCCGGGTCGGGTCGGGCCGCTCAAGCCACTCAGCGAATTCCGCAGCCAACTGCTGGCTGGCCCCGGTGGCAGCGTTCCAGGCCTCCATGCGCCCGGCCAGGTCAGGGCCGTAGCGCATGAAATCCTGGCGGTCGGGCAGCCGGGCGTTGGGCAAGGTTTTCACCCAGGCGGGATCGGGCGCGAGCACCAGCATGTGGTCCAGCGCAGCGCTGCTGCGGTGACGGGACTTCCAGGCCTTGTCGAGCCATCCCGGAACCACCGATTGCTGGAAATGCGGGTACAGCACGATGGGTGATGCGGCCGGCGGCTGGTAGCGCAGGTGCAGGTGGTAGTCGGTGATGCCGCCGTCCCAGTAAGCGCCCGCAGGCGCGCCGGCTATGCCGTGCACCGGGCGCAGCACGAACGGAATGGAGCAACTGGCCTGCAGCGCTTCCATGAAGTTGGCGTCACTCAGCGGCACCTGGCGCGTGCGGAAGTCTTCCGTGGCAAACGGCAGCTGGGTGGCGGTGGAGAACACCACGCGCTCCAGCCACGCGCCCAGCGCCTTGCGGTGCAGCGCATTGGCGGCAAACGCGCCCAGATAACCCAGCGGAGTGCGCAAGCGACCATCGCGCCCAAGCAGATGGCGCCCGCGCGAAGTGACGATGTGCAACCGGTAGCGTGGGTGGTTGAGCACCTCCGAGATGCGTCCGCCATAGAACAGCTGAAGATTGCCGGCAAACTGCTCGCTCACCTGGTCGGGTGTGGGGCGCTTCTGGCCTGGTGGCAAGGCGTAGTGCTGTGCGATGTAGTCGCGCTCCAGCCGCTCGAAGGCTGCCACCGGGTCGTGAAGGCAGGCCGTTGCCATGCGCCAGGCGCCAATCGATGCCCCCACCAGGTGCACCGGCTGGTCGCTTTGTGGCAACCACTGACCAAACAGGAAACGGTCAAGTGGCCCGAGGATCAGGCCTTTGGGACCGCCAGCGGCGGCGGGGATCACGCCCACATCCTGCGGACGCAGACCGTGTTGAGCGATGTGCTGACGGGCGCGCGGACCGGCGTAAAGGCGAAGGGCTTGCATGGGCTGCGATTGTGTCGCAGCCTGCCCTCAAGACGTGACCTGATCGCCCGGAGTTTCCTCGGCTTCGGTGATCTCGGTGTGGCGGGAGATCGAGGGAATCTCTTCGGCCACCACGGTGTCGGGGTCGATGCCCAGCACCAGGCCCACGGGATCGGGGTAGGTGTTGATCAGCAGCTCGGAGCGCATGGCCTGTTCCTCGGCCCGGGCACGCCAGGACCCGATGTGGATCACGCCGGCAATCGGTTCGTAGACCTCGTTCTCGAACGGTGCCGTCTGGTGCTCGATGGCGTTGATCATGCGGCGCGGAAAATTCCATTCCCGTGCCAACGCAGCGCCCACCTCGGCGTAGCTGTAGCCAAACAGCCCACGCTCGGCCGTGGAACGCTTGAGATCGAGCATGGGTACGCTGCGGTCCAGGTCGATCATGGCCTCGGGCATGCCGACGTGCATCACCAGTTCGCCGATGCCGTGGATCAGCCCCGCGGTGAAGGCCGTGTTTTCGTCAATGCGGATCGGCAGTGCGATGTAGCGCGAGAGGTTGGCGGTGTTGAGGCTGTAGCGCCAGAATTGGTTGAGGTTGACACCACCGACCGCGTGAAAACCTTCGCCCAGGGAAGCGGCAATGACCAGCGCTCGCACCTTGATGAGGCCCAGCACCTGGATGGCTTCGCGCGCGTTGGACACCGAGCGGTGCAAGCCGAAAAAGGCCGAGTTGGCGGTCTTGAGCAGCTTGGCGGTGAGCACCGGGTCGTCTTCGATGTAAGCGGCGGCCTGCATCGCATCGACATCTTCCTGGTCGAAGGTCTCGATGAGTTTGCGCACCACTTTGGGTGCCGACGGCAGTGCATCGGGCCGTTTCAGGAGCTTCTCGAGTTGCATGTCTTTTCCCCGCCTTAGGTGCCGACCCGAATGGGATTTGCTGTCTTTTTTATCGCCGGAATGTTTGCGCACTTGAGGTTTATTTCAGTCAATGAACGCGCCCAGCGCCTGGCTGAACGACCACTCTGAGGGGTCCTTGCCGAGCACGCTGTCCAGGTCCAGGCCGAGCGACAGGCCCACCAGGTCGGGAAAGGTGGCAACAAGCCCGTTTTCATCCAGCTGGATTTCCTCCGCGCGTGCTCGCCACGAGGCCAGGTGCAGCACGCCTCCCAGCGGGTCGTAGGCCTCGCCTTCAAAGGGGCTGATCTGGTTGTTCAGGGCCGACACAATGGTGGTGGGGAATTGCCATTTCTCGGCCATGCCCGCACCCACCTGGGCGTAGGTGTAGCCGAACACCGACATCTCGGCCTGCGCCCGGTTCAGGTCCAGTGGCGGTGTGCCCATGTCCAGCGGGGCGACCAGGTCGGGCATGGCGATGTGCATGATCAGGTCGCCGATGGCGTGAATCAGGCCGGCGGTGAAGGCGTTGCTTTCGTTCTGGCGCAGCACCCCGGCGAGCGACTTGGAAATATCGGCCACGCGCAGGCTGTAGCGCCAGAACTGCGGCAGGTTCACGCCGGGTACGTTCTTGAAGCTCGACCCCAGGGCAGCCGCCATCACCAGCGAACGCACATGGGTCATGCCCAGCATGGCGACCGCTTCTTCAGCACTGCCGATCTTGCGGCTGACCCGGAAGAAGGCCGAGTTCGACAGGCGCAGAACGCGTGTCGTGAGCGAGGGGTCCTGCGAAATCAGGTCGGAGACCCGCTTGGGGCTCGGGTCGTCCTTGTTCATCTCCGCCAGCAGGTCGGAGACGGTGCGCGACATGGCGGGCAGCGCGCGAGGAAAGTTCAGCAGGGCTTCGAGTTGCATGGGGTGAAGTCCGTTGGCAGCTTGGGGTCGTTGCGGGCATTGACCTGATCAATTGCCTCTCTCATGGTGTATCGGCACCCAGGCACCCAACTTGAGCCCCCGACCCGCCCCGGAATGGGCGGTTTCGCCCGGCCAGATTCAGCCCTTGCGGTCTTTGCCCGAACCCTGCAGACGGGCAAACGCGGAAGCCATGGCCGAGGGTGCCGTTGCGCCCGAGCAGCCTGAGGCGGCGCGAGCGTCGGAGCGACCTGATCGCATCGGCTCGAAGCGGTTGTCGCGCGGGCCTGCGCCCTGCCCCGCGCCACGCCCCGCTGCACCACCAGGTGCATCACCCAGCTTCATCGACAGACCGATGCGCTTGCGCGCCACGTCGACCTCCATCACCTTGACCTTGACGATGTCGCCGGTCTTGACGATTTC
>JANPKR010000184.1:0-2779 GCA_031426175.1 Hydrogenophaga sp.
CGCCTGGCGGCCAACATGGCAGCAGCGGGTTACAAGCCGGAAGACATCGACCACGTCATCCTGAGCCACTTCCACGGCGACCACATCAACGGTCTGCTCAAGAAAGACGGTTCGCTGGTGTTCCCCAAGGCAAAGGTGCACGTGCCCAACCCGGAAATGGCTTTCTGGATGGACGACGCAAAGATGGCGGCTGCGCCACCTGCGGCTCAGGGCGGCTTCCAGAACGCGCGCAAGGTGCTGGGCAAGATCCCGGCCGATCGGCTGGTGCGTTTTGAACCCGGTGCCGAACTCGCCCCGGGCATCCAGTCGTCGGCTGCATTCGGCCACACGCCGGGCATGGCCGTGTTCACCGTCCGTTCTGAGGGACAGTCGTTCATGTACACCGCCGATGTGACCAACGTGCCCTCTTTGTTCGCGCGAAGCCCCGACTGGGCTGTGTCTTTCGACATGGACGCCGAGATGGCGCGCCAGACCCGTCGCCGTATCTTCGACTCTCTGGTCAAGGACAAGATGGCCATGGGCGGCTTCCACTTCCCGTTCCCTGCACTCGGCACGCTGGAAGCGTCCGGCACCGGATATCAGTTCAAACCCATGGCCTGACAGGGTCGCCATGGTCTCCTGCCCCGGCCTTCGCGCCGGGGCTTTTTTTTGCCCCGTCGATAATGGGCCCCTCCCTCAAGACCCGACGCCCATGGACACCTCCGCCTTCCTCAAAGCCCACATCCGCACCGTGCCCGACTGGCCGGCACCGGGCGTGCAGTTCCGCGACATCACGCCGCTGCTGCAGGACCCGCATGTGTTTCGCGTGCTGATCGACGCTTTCGTGCACCGCTACATGGACCCTGCCCTCAAGCCCACTGTGGTGGCCGGGCTTGATGCGCGGGGCTTCATCATCGGGTCGGTGCTCGCCTACGAACTGGGCGTGGGCTTCGTGCCGATCCGAAAGAAAGGCAAGTTGCCCTTCACCACGGTGGAAGAAACCTACGAGTTGGAGTACGGCAGCGCCACGGTGGAGCTGCACACAGACGCGGTGAAGGCAGGCGACAGGGTGGTTTTGATCGACGACCTGATCGCCACCGGCGGCACGATGATGGCCGGGCGGCGCCTGCTGGAGAAGCTCGGTGCCGAGGTGATGGAGGGCGCGGCGATCGTGGACCTGCCCGAACTGGGTGGCTCGCAGAAGCTCAAGGAATCCGGCTTGAAGCTGTTCACCTTGGTCGACTTCGCAGGCCACTGAGCGCCGCGGGTCGACTGCGAAAGATCAGAGTTTGCCGTGCTGCGTTTCGCTCAAGGCGGCAAAGTCGCTGTGCGACTCCGGCACCGGGAGCCTGGCTTCGTCAGCTGAGGGATAAGACGGCTTGGCAGCCGACTGCAGCACATCGCGGAAGGCGGCCAGCTCATCATCACCCAGCGCCTGCATGGGCGCGTGTGACGAATCGATGTTGGGCTTGGGAATGGACGTGGGGCTGAACACCTCGGCATCGCGGCGGGTTTGCGCCGATACCGCGGCACGCAAGGCCACGCCCACCTGATCGTGGGTGGCGCGACGGCGCCAATACACCGAACGCACCAGCATGCCATGGCGGGCCTTGGCGCTTTGCTGGATCCATCGCTCGATCTCGAGCAGGTACTCGTCGGGCATGCCTTCGGCGGGCAAGGCCAGATCGATCAGCACCAGAAAGCAGTCGCCGTTGGCGTCCAGCGTGAGCACCTTGAACTCGTAACTGGTCGACAGCACACCGGCGCGGATGAGGGACTCGCGCACAACGCTGAACAATTGCTCGCGACGCAAGATACGCCGACCCTTGCGGGGCGAGATCAAGGGCAACGTGGTCTGACCGAACGACTTGCGCGCGCGCGCCAGGCGACCTTTGCCGGATACGTTGCTTTTTTTGGCTTGCAGCCAGTTCATGAAAGACATGGTCAAAGTATGCAGAAAGCTTGGCGCTGAAGGAGTCGGAAGTGCGGCATGAATCCGGTGCTGCTCGGTCAAATGGCCGCTCACCGCGACATCCAAGGACATCAGGTGACCGCCACCCGCTTGGGCTTGTTGTACATGCGGCGCGCCAGCACGGCCGACATGGCCACCGTCACCTCCAGCGCCACCTCCGGGTGCCGGGTGGAGAGTTCACGAAAGCGAAGCGGCGTCATGCACCAGAGCCGGCAGTCGCTGCCGGCGTGCACCGTGGCGCTGCGGGGAAGGTGGCTGAAAAACGCGCCCTCGCCGAGCAGCGAGCCAGAGCCCACCACCGCGATCCGCACGCGCTCTTTGTCGTCTTCGTAGTGCACGGTGAGCGTGCCGCTCTCGACAAAGTAAACGGTTCGGTCCTTCACCCCTTGTTCGATCAGCACCTGGCCTTGCTGCAAAACCACAGGCTGCAGATAGTTGGCCAACATCGGCCACTGGATGTCGGTGAGGTTCAGGGGCACAGCGTCCAAGGCGCTGCTGTGCCGCATGGACTCGGCCAGGCCCTTGATGTCGAAGCGCAGAGATGTCGGTGGTGTGACATGCATCACGTCAAGATACCCGCGCCCGACACCCCTGCGCAAGCTGTAATTACCTGTGTTTACAACTGCACCGCCAAGCGGCATTCGCAGCGTTCCGGGCGGCGCTGCCAGTCTACTTTCCGATGCAGAAACGCGAAAAGATCTCGCCCAGCAAATCGTCGGCGGTGAACTCCCCGGTGATCGCGCCCAGGGCCCGCTGCGCAAGACGCAGCTCTTCGGCCAGCAGGTCCAGGTGCTCGGCGCGAGCAGCGAGCAAAGCATCGGCCTGTAC
>JANPKR010000185.1:0-2595 GCA_031426175.1 Hydrogenophaga sp.
CACGCAAGCCGTGGGCTACTCGCCCGAGCACACGCGCTTCGCTGGCACGCTCACGCTCAAGGCAGACACCGTGCTGCGCCTGTGGACAGAGATCGGCGAGTGCGTGGCGGCCAGCGGCGTGAAGAAGCTGGTGCTGTTCAACGCGCATGGCGGGCAGGTGGGCTTGCTGGACGTGGTGGCCCGCGACCTTCGCGCGCGCCTGGGTCTGCTGGTGTACAGCGTGAACTGGTTTCATTTGCCGCTGCTGGACGCCGACGGCCGCGACCTGAACACGATGTTCAGCGCCGAGGAACACCGCTTCGGCATCCACGGTGGCGAGATCGAAACCTCTTTGATGCTGGCCATCGCACCCGAACGGGTGCGCATGGAGCACGCGGCCAACTTCGCGTCGAAGTCACAAGACCGCGCCGGTCGGTTCAGCATCCTGGGCAATGGCAAAAGCGCCAAGCTGGGCTGGCAGATGCAGGACTACAACGCCCACGGCGCGGTGGGCAACGCAGCGGCGGCCACGGCCGGGAAGGGCAACTCGGTGCTCGAGGCGGCGGGGCGTTCGCTGGCGCGTCTGTTGAGCGAAATCGATCAGTTGCCCGCCGACACGCTGTCCCAGCAGACCCTGCCCTGACAGGCTTCCAGAGCCGGTCTTCGCCAGCCGCTTCGCGTGGGAGCTTTGCACGCCCTTGAATGTTTACCAAAGACATCATTTAGTCATATTCAATTGATTAAATGAGGTCGTTGTTGTTCATACAAGGAGCTCTCATGCCATCTGTCCTTCAGCGCATCACCCGCGCCGGTTTGTTCGCCGTTGCCTTCACGGGCTCGGTCGCCATGGCGCAAACCGCCATTTGCTACAACTGCCCGACCGAATGGGCCGACTGGGGCACACAACTGCGCGCCATCAAGGCCAAGACCGGCATCACCGTGCCGGCCGACAACAAGAACTCCGGGCAGGCCCTGGCGCAGCTGGTGGCCGAGAAGGCCAGCCCCGTGGCCGACGTGACCTACCTCGGCGTCACCTTTGCCATCCAGGCGCAGAAAGACGGCGTGGTCGCGCCCTACCAGCCCGCCAACTGGAAAGACATCCCTGATGGCCTCAAAGATCCGGCGGGCCACTGGTTCAGCATCCATTCCGGCACGCTGGGTTTCATGGTCAACGTCGACGCACTCAAGGGCAAGCCTGTGCCCAAGTCGTGGGCGGACCTGCTCAAGCCCGACTACAAAGGACTGGTCGGCTACCTGGATCCCGCCTCGGCCTTTGTCGGCTACGTGGGCGCGGTGGCCATCAACGAAGCGCGCGGCGGCACGCTCGACAACTTCAACCCCGCCATCGACTACTTCAAGGCGCTCCAGGCCAACGAACCCATCGTGCCCAAGCAGACGTCGTACGCGCGTCTGCTGTCGGGTGAGATCGGCATCCTGCTCGACTACGACTTCAACGCTTACCGCGCCAAGTACAAGGACAAGGCCAACGTCGCCTTTGTCATCCCGACCGAAGGCACGGTGGTCGTTCCCTACGTGATGGGTCTGGTGGCCAAAGCGCCGCACGCCGCCGAGGGCAAGAAGGTCCTCGACTTTGTCTTGTCGGATGAAGGCCAGGCGATCTGGGCCAAGGCGTATCTGCGCCCGGTGCGCGCGGTGGCGATGCCCAAGGACGTGGAGGCCCAGTTCCTGCCCGCCACCGAATACGCGCGCGCCAGGACGGTGAACTACGACCGCATGGCCGCTGCCCAGCGCGCCTTCTCGGATCGTTATCTGAAAGAAGTGCGTTGACATCGCGCCAGCGCTGGGTGCTGCTGGCCTGCACAGCGCCAGCCGCCGCCTTCTTCCTGATGTTCTGGTTGCTGCCGGTGCTGAGCCTGTTGGCGCTGCCAGCCCAGAAGGGTTGGCCCACCTACCTTGCGGTGTTGACCGACAGCCGTTACCTCCAGAGCATGGTCAACACGGTGTTGCTCTCCCTGGGGGTGACGCTGGCCACGCTGGTGCTTGGGGGCGCGGTGGGGGTGTACCTGGCGCGCCGGGAGTTCACCGGCAAGCGGGTGCTGCTGTCGCTGCTGACGCTGCCGCTGTCGTTTCCCGGCGTGATCATCGGCTTTTTCGTGATCTTGCTCGGAGGCCGACAGGGGCTGGTGGCCGACATCTCCGACGCGCTGGCGGGTGAACGCATCACGTTTGCCTACGGCTTGCTCGGTCTGTTTCTGGCCTACCTGTACTTCTCGCTGCCGCGGGCCATCGCCACCTACGCGGCGGCCGCGGAATCGATGAACCTGCAGCTCGAAGAAGCGGCGCGTTCGCTGGGTGCGTCGAGGTTGCGTGTGGTGCGCGATGTGTGGTTGCCCGAACTCGCCCCCACCACGCTGGCTTGCGGAGCGATTCTGTTTGCGACCTCCATGGGTGCCTTCGGCACGGCCTTCACGCTGGCCAGCAAGTTCGAGGTGATTCCCATCACCATCTACAACGAGTTCACCAACTACGCCAACTTCGCGCTCGCCGCGTCGCTGTCGATCGCGCTGGGCATCGTCACCTGGATGGTTCTGTTCGTGGCACGCCATCTGGGCGCCAGCCCGGTGGTTCGTTGAGGAGTCCCATGCGACACAACAC
>JANPKR010000186.1:0-34170 GCA_031426175.1 Hydrogenophaga sp.
CGCGAACCCAAGGCCAACGCCGAGATGATGCAGGCCCTGGCCGTCATGTACGCCAAGGGCCAGGTGAAACCGGTGATCGACCAGACCCTGCCCATGAGCGAACTGCACAAGGCCTACGCCATCATGGGATCGCGCTCGGTCAAGGGCAAGCTGGTGATGGTCAACAACCCGGCCTGACACTTCCCGGATCCATGTGAAATCAACCCCGCCCCCCGCCACCAGCGGCCGCTCCGCCCATCCCAGGTACCTGGGCCGGTACGAACTGCGCGAGGTGCTGGGCAAAGGGGTGCATGCCACGGTCTGGCTCGCCCACGACCCGCGGCTGGACCGGCTGGTCGCCATCAAGGTGATGCAGGCGGTGCATCCGGGCGCCGGCGCAGCCATGGAGCCCTGGCTGCGCGAAGCGCGCCATGTGGCCCGGCTTGCACACCCCCACATCGCCACCCTGTTCGAAGCCGACGTGATCGACGGCAAGCCATCGCTGGTGTTCGAGTACGTGGCTGGCCAGACATTGGCCGGGCACTTGGCGGCGGCTGGCGCGATGCCTGCGGCCAACGCCGTGGCCCTGATGCTGCCGGTGCTCGATGCCCTGCAGGTGGCACACGCCTCCGGGCTGGTGCACCGCGACCTCAAGCCGTCGAACATCCTGCTCGACAGCAACCTGCGCCCCAAGGTCACCGACTTCGGCATCGCCGCGCCCATGGGCACGTCCGACGCCGACACGGTGCAGGGCACACCGGGCTACCTGTCGCCCGAGGCCGCCACCGGGCAAGCCGCCACCGCGACCAGCGATGTGTTCAGCGCCACACTGGTGCTCGCCGAGATGCTGTTCGGCCAACCGCTGGTTGATGGACGCGACACCTACCGCGCCATCTACCGGGTGACCCACGAAGACCTTGTACTGCCAGAGGACAGCGTGCATGAAGTGGACGATGGACTGCGCACCCTCCTCATGCGCGGCCTGGCGCGCCACGCGCGCCACCGCATCGCCAGCGCCGAGGCCCTGGCGCAAGCGCTGCGCGACTGGCAAGGACAGCAGCAGGACAGCGGCAACGCGCCGGAGCCCCAGGGCAGCCACGCCACGCTGGGCTTTCTGCTGCGGCGCATGCGCCACAAGAGCGACTTCCCCGCCATGTCCGAATCCATCGGGCGCGTCCAGAGCATGGCCTCGTCGGAAAACGAGAGCCTGAATTCGCTCACCAGCGAAATCCTCAAAGACGTGGCGCTGACCAACAAGCTGCTGCGCCTGGTGAACACGCCGCAGTTCGCGCACGCCGGCGGCGGCAGCATCAGCACGGTGTCGCGCGCGGTAAGCCTGATCGGTTTTGTGGGCATCCGCAACATCGCCATGAGCCTGGTGTTGCTCGAACACATGCAAAACAAGGCGCACGCCAACCTGCTCAAGGCGGAGTTCCTGCGGGCTCTGCTGGCCGGTTCGTTGGCGAGCGACCTGTGTGCCGTCTCGCGCGAAGGCGAGGAGGTGTTCATCGGCTCGCTGTTCCAGAACCTTGGGCGCCTGCTCACCGAGTTCTACTTTCCTGAAGAGGCGCAGCAGATGCGCAAGGGTGTTGCCGCCGGCCAGAGCGACGATGTGGCGGCCTTGGGCGTGCTGGGCATGACTTGCGAAGAGCTGGGCCTGGGCGTGGCCCGCGTGTGGGACCTGCCCGCGAGCATTCAGCGGCTGATGCGAAAACCCGCAGGCAACCCACCCACGCGCCCACCTGCAGACACCGAGGAGCGCCTGCGCTGGCTTTGCCTCGCTTCCAACGACATGGCCGATGCCTTCCTGCACAAAGAAGGCGATGCGCTGGCGCGCGAACTTGCGCGGCTGTCGGCACGTTACGCCAGCGGACTGGGGCTGGAGGGCAAACACATCCAGGCCATGGCGCTGGCGGCGCGCGAGAAACTCGGGCAGACCGCCGAAGCCATGGGCGTGATGGTGACCAGCGACTCGCCCGCAGCCCGACTGCTGAGACCCGTCCCCATCAAGGAGCTGCCGGCCGATTCCTTGCAGACGCTGGAACTCACCGCCGAAACAGCGCCCGTTGCGGCCATGACCGCGCCCACGTCGACTCTGCCGCGCGTGGTGTCCGCCGAGCTGCTGGCCACCGGTATTCAGGACATCACCAATGCCATGGTCGAAGACTTCGAGCTCAACGACGTGCTGCGCATGGTGCTGGAGACCATGTACCGCGCGCTGGGTTTTCGCCGCGTGTTGTTTTGCTTGCGCGACCCGGCCACGCAGAGTCTCACGGGAAGGTTCGGCCTGGGCGATGACGCCGCCTCGGTGGCCAAGCTGTTTCGTGTGCCGCTCAAGGACGCGCAGGACCTCTTCGGCATGGTGTGCAACAAAGGCCTGGATACGCTGATCCGCGATGCCTGCGTGCCCAACGTGGCGCAGAAACTGCCCGTGTGGTACCGCAGCCAGATCAACGCGCCGGCCTTCTTGCTGCTGCCCCTGCAGCTCAAGGGCAGTACCTTCGGCCTGATCTACGCCGACAAGGCCAGCGCGTCCGACATCGCACTCGACGAGAAGGAGCTCGCCCTGCTCAAGACGCTGCGCAACCAGGCGGTGATGGCGTTTCGCCAGTCACGACCCTAGGGATTACAGACCCAGCATGTGTGCCAGGTCAGCGGGCGTGGCGCGCTAGGCCACCAGCCGCACGATGGTCGCTTCGAGTGCGCGGCGCGCTTCAAAGATCTGCTGCGTTTCCGAGCGAGTGCAGTCCGAGCTGTTCTGCGAGGCTTTGCGCAGCACGGTCTGACGTGAGTCGCCGAATCAAACCATTGGCTCGCCAATCCACGGCGCCCTCACCAAGCCCGGCGACGGTGCGGTCTCCCCTGGGCCGGCACACCATGGCAACGTGATCAAGGCTGCCACCATCTCTTTCGTCAGGGGTTTGACCAGGTAGTGCTGGATGAGGCCGATGGATGCGGCCGTGGCCTGGTCCACCGACCAGGCCGACGAGGTCAGCATGTTCAGCTGCAGCTCGGCCTGCGGGTGCAGCTGGTCGTTGAGAGCGCGTGCCACGTCAAAGCCATTCATGCCCGGCATGTTGATGTCGAGAAAGACGACGGTGGGGACGCTCACCTGATCTTGCAACAGGAAGTCGAGCGCGCGTTCACCCGTCTCAAATATCCTGACATCGCCACCAAATCCCGCCTTTCGCAGCGCGATTTCGTGGAAGAAGTTGTCGTTTTCGCTGTCGTCGATCAGGACGACACGTTGCACGTTGTGTGAGTTCAAGGGGTAGGCCCTGCTGTGACTGGCTCGTCCGCCCGCACGTGTCCCGGCAGGATCACGGCGTAGCAATTGCTACCGTCGGACTTGAGTTCGATCTGCAACTCTCCCTGGTGCAGATCGATGATGTGGGAGGCGATGGACAGACCCAGACCCAGCTCGCGCACATCGGTCATGGCCCGCTTGCGGGCCCGGCGAGCCGACACCGGCGGGCTCTCGCGGACCTCGGGATCGACCGGGGGATGTGCGTGGAAGGACCGTCGAGTCGTGATGTCCACGCGGTGAGTTAACAACGCCTCTTGCGACCGGATGGTCACCAGAAGGCCCCGGGTCGGGTCCTGGCGCTTTGCCGAGATCAGGAGGTTCTCAAGAATGCTGCGGATGGCCAGGCTCAGGAGCGGTGCGTCGCCTCGGATGCTCCCCGTCACCGACAGTTCGACCTCGGCACCCACGGCTTCCAGCTCGCCACCAATGGCCATGATGGCCTCCGCATAAATGCTGTGGGCCAGGTGCGGCTGCATGCGCATGTCGCTGGTGTCCACCTCGCTGTAGAGGCGCAGGTCTTCCAGCACGCGAGAGAGCTTGGCGCTGGCCTCCTGGGCAATCCGCAGGCAGCGCGTTTCCAGCGGGTCGGCGCGAAGCAAGGCACCTTCTATCAACAGGCTCATGGCGTTGGTGATGGCGTTGACCGGCTCCTTCAGGTCGTGCGAGACGCTGTAGACGTACTTGCGGTTGGCCAGGCGCTTGGCCTGCAGTTCCTTGACGGCGTCGGCCAGCGCCCGCTCGCTCTGCTTGCGATGGGTGATGTCGCGCGCACGCTCGACCACGCCGTGCACCTCCGTGACATTGCGCGCGGGAATGTGCGTGACCTCGAGGTAGCGCGTGCCCATGCCCGGGAAATCCGTCTCCAGCTCGAACTGCGACTCGTGGCCGGCGAGCGCCCGGTTGATGCTGGGCTTGAACAGGGCCCTGTAACTCGTGGGATCGATCAGGTCGCGCACCCGCATACCCATGATCGCTTTGGGTTCCAGATTCCAGTAACGCTGGAACGCCGGGTTGACGAACAGATAGCTGTGCTCCCGGTCGATAAAAGCAGCCATGTCGCGGCCTTCGTTGAGCACATCGCGAATGATCTGCTGGCCCTTGACCATCTGTTCAACCATGTGCTCGGACTGCTCGCGGCGGCTTCGCTCGTGCTCAAAGAGCTGCATGGCCAGACCGGCCAGGTGCATGAGCAGGCCCAGTTGCTTGTCGTCCAGCTCGCGCACCATGGTGTCGAGCACGCACACCGTGCCCAGGGCTGCACCGCTGGCGGAGACGATGGGCGCGCCGGCATAAAACACGATTCCTCCGGTGCGCACCATGGGAAACGCCTGAAAGCGCTCATCGCACCTGGCGTCGTTCACCACCAGCACTTCGTCGGGTTTCAGAATCGCATGGGCACAGAACGACTCGTCACGCGAGGTCTGCGTCAGCTCCATGCCCTGCCGTGCCTTGAACCACTGACGCTGGGAGTCCACCAGCGAGATCAATGCGATCGGAGTGCCGCAGATGCCGGCAGCCAGGCTGGTGAGGCTGTCAAACGCCTTCTGCGGCAAGGTGTCCAGAATCTGCAGATGCCGCAACGCGGCCAGGCGATCGGTTTCGTTGGCCGGGGTCGGGGGGGGCATGGTGGGTCGATGTTGCACAGCGGCTCAGGACAGGTCGATCAACGCTGCCGCTGTCTCGCGAGTCAGGGGTTTGACCAGGTAGCTCCGAATCAGGGCGATGGAATCGGCTGTGGCCTTGTCGACCGACCACGACGAGGCGGTGAGCATGTGCAACTGCAGCGGCACACCGGGCTCCAGCTGGTCTTCCAGCACACGGGCCAATTCGAATCCACCCATGCCGGCCATGTTGATGTCCATGAACACCATGGTGGGCACGCTCACCCGGTCGCTCAGCAGGAATTCGAGCGCATCTTCACCCTTGTCGTAAATCTTGATCTCGCCGTCGAAGCCGCACTTGCGCACCGCGATGTCGTGGAAAAAATTGTCGTTGTCGCTGTCATCGATCAGGATGACGCGTTGCGTGTGGGTGTTGCGGTGCATGTGGAGGCTCCCGGAGCGCAGGCGACTGCCTGTTCTGAAGCCCAATGTAGGCAGCGGCAAAAGGGCCGCAGGTGTCGTAAGACACATCGCCTGACGGAATGGTTCAAACCATCGTGCAATGGGTCACACGAACAGGCCCTAGATGAATCGCTCGATATATATCAACGCGCCTTCGTCGAAATGGTCGAAGTTGCGGTGGATCGCATGCGAGGCCCGTATGAGATCTGCCTCCACAAAACGCGGGCAGTCGATGGCCCAGAGCTGCAGCGGGATGTTGGCCGCCGCCGCGAGCATGGGCCCGCTGGGCGCCCAGAACAGCGTGCCGCTGTCGTTGCCCACCCGCAAGTCCTGGTAGTTGTATTGGTAGCGGCGCGTGAACATGACCGCCACGAAACGCAGCGCTGCAGCCATGGCCACCGCCTGTGGCTGTCCGGCTGAAACGAACTGGTGCTGCACATACTGCATGCCCGATTCCAGCGACGGCAGGTCTTCAATGCCCGGAATCACCGGGTAATCCTCCAGGGCCTGCAGATCGGTCTTCAGCTTGTTGCCCATGAGCTTGAGCGCACGACGCGAAGCCTCCACAAACAACAAACGCGGCACTGGCTGGCAGGCCGCGTCCAGGTCGATCTGCACCGCAGGGCCGATGCTCTGGGGTTTGTGGTGACCGTCGTTCGATTCGGCGTTCATGGCAGTGTGTAAAGCGGGGATCTTGAGGACTGGTGATGCCTTCTCTATCGGTCGTGGTGGGGGGATCTTGATGCCTGTCCCTGGATTCAGGGATTCAGCGACACGTTGGACGCAAACGCCCTTTCCATCTCGCGGCGGAATTTCACCGCCGTGGCATCGGCATCAAACGCCACATCGTTCCAGCTCACGGCCTGCCCGGCCTTCACGTCTTTGAGCAGCTTCACACCGTGGGCCAGGCCCAGCGGCAAGCCACCCAGAGCCAGAGATTCCTGCGCGGGCAGCAACTTGCCGTACACGGTGTAACCCCCTTCGCCGTCGAGCATTTCGCCCGCCTTCAAATCGCGCTTGGCGGTGGCCACCACATCGCCATGCCAGCACACAGGCGCACCTGTGGCTTCGCCGCGCAAACCGATCGATGCCACGGTGATGCCCAGCTCAAGACCGATCAGGTGAAAGGGCTTGTACATGCTCGAATACTGTCCGCTGGGGTCGGTGATCAAACCGTATTCCTTGAAGCACCGGGCCACGTACTCGCTGTCGGCGGCGAACGTCACGTACACGCCCCAGCGCAGGTCTCGAAACACCGGACGGGTGTCGCGCTCCACGCTCGAAATCACCTCCACCTGGCCGCGCTGGTCCAGGATGCCGCCGTGCTCCCTGGGCTTGAGAATGCGCGCCAATTCGTCCACGCCCACAGCGGGGAATTTCAGACCGCGGGGAGCGCTCAAGCCGGTGGCGTTGGCCACGGCGGCCATTTCGATGGCGCTTTTGGTGCCATCGAGAAAGCTGTTGAACATCTGCGGATTCATGCCGCCTTTGGCCGCGTCTTCGGCGGTGAGGCCGTAGTGGTTCCACACCGTGTCGGGCGTGCTCTCGTGGTACGAAGGCAGGTACTTTGTCCCTTTGCCCGCGGCAACCACCGAGAACCCCGCGGCCCGCGCCCAGTCGACCATTTCACAGATCAGCGCCGGCTGGTCGCCGTAGGCCAATGAATACACGATGCCCGCTTCATCGGCCTTGCGCTTCAACAGCGGCCCGGCCAGCGCATCGGCTTCCACATTCACCATCACGATGTGCTTCTTGTGCTCGCAGCAGGCCAGCACATGGGCAATGCCCACGGCCGGGTTGCCGGTGGAGTCGATGATGATGTCCACGAAGGGCGACTCGATCAACTTCATGTTGTCGTCGATCACGGCGGTGTTGCCCAGTCTGGCCGCCAGCTCCAGCGATGTGGCGCTGTACGCCTCTTCCTTCCATCCCACGTTCTTGAGCGCAGCCCTGGCCCGCGCAGGCGACAGATCGGCAATACCCACGAGGTGGATGCCCGGCGTGCGCGGCACCTGCGACAGGTACATGGACCCGAATTTGCCGGCGCCGATCATGCCGACGCGAAGGGGCTTTCCCTCGGCGGCACGCTGATGGAGTTTCGAAAACAGATTCATGCGGGCCTTCTCGGTTTGGTGAGGCTGGGGACCGCAGAATACTTCAGCGGATGGGTCAAGGCGTGTGTGGCGAGGACCATGCACTCGAAACGCGTACCGGACCATCGCGTCGAGACACCGAAGAAGTCCTTACGCGCAAGATGGCACGCGAACGACAGGCAGCATTGCCGTGACTGAAAACTCAGATCTCGACGCGCCATGGCGATACACTGGCGTCGACCTGAGCAGCCCTCCCACCTCCAGGAGTCAGCATGACGTCCATTCCCCTCCTCCCACCGAACCAGGCGAGTGTCACGCTGGACCGCGATGTTTTTTTGCGATCGCTGGTGCGTGAGTTGGCGGGCACCCTCGAAGATGTTGTGGGCCTCAACGAAGCTTCTGGTTTCATCAGTGTGGTGGGGCAGCGAATCGGAGAGTGGATCGATTCGGAATATCGCCAAGCCCTGGGCACAGCGCAGCTGAACCAAGCGCAGGTGACCGAGGTTCTGGTTGACCTCAAGCGGCGAATCCAAGGTGACTTCTACCTGATCGAATCCGACGAGCATCACATCGTTCTGGGCAATCGGGCCTGCCCTTTTGCTGACAAGGTGTTGGGGCGTCCGTCCATGTGCATGATGACCTCGAACGTGTTCGGCACCATCGCAGCGCAAAACCTCGGACGGTCCAAGGTGGTGCTGCAACAGACGATTGCCTCCGGCTCGCCAACGTGCCGGGTCGTCATCTACCTGAAACCCAGCGCGGAGGCAGACGCTGCGGACGGTCGAGAGTATTTCCGCGTCTGAGAACGCCGGCCAGATGGGTTTTCCCTCCCAAGCCTGCGTCCGGATGTTTGAGGTGCATCCGGACGCCCACTGGCTGCTGGACGAACGTGGTGTGCTCCAACACGCCAACAGAGCCGCTCTGCACCTGATGGGAAACCTGGCCCAGGTTCCGGTTGGCGAGAACATGGCCAATCTGGTCGCTGACGGGCCCTCACACTGCGCAGACCTCATCCGCCAAGGCATGCGCAGTTCTGTTCCCACGCCGGCTCGCCTGCGCCTGCGCACCCGCGATGCGACTGAACTGGCCTGCAGGTGCGAGATAGCGCTGCTCAGCCCAGCCTCCGAAGGAACGCCCGCCATGCTGTGGTGCAGGTTCCTGGAGCAGGGATTGGGAAAGAATCAGTTTGAGGTCCTGAACCAGCAAATCCAGGCTTTGAAGCGCGAAGTCAGCAGGCGACAAGCCGCAGAATCGGAAATGCGTCAACAGAGCGAATGGCTGGAAACCGTTTTGCTTGGAATCGATGAGGGCGTCATTGCCACCAATCTGGATGGCTGTGTGTTGTTCATGAACCAGGTAGCAGCCGAACTGACCGGCTGGCCGAGGGCTCTCTCGATGGGTCGAAAGATCGACGATGTGATCCAACTGGTTGCTCCTGATGATGAGGGCTCACGCGAAGACATCGTCCTCAATGTGGGGCAGTTCTCTGGAACCGACCTCGCCCAGAGACGCCTGCAACTGATCTGCAGAGGCGGGACAACCTGCATGGTGCAGGCGTCCATCTCACCATTGACGAGCGAGTTTGGCGTTCGCCGCGGTACGGTGCTTGTTCTGCGCTCTGTCGAGAACGAACTCAGGGCCGAGCGCGAACGGCTTACCCTGCAGCACCAACTTCGCGAATCCCAAAAGATGGAGGCTCTGGGGACAATGGCAGGGGGAGTGGCGCACGACTTCAACAACATCGTCGCGGCCATACTGGGCAATGTCGAGTTGGCGCTTGAAGACTCGTCACCCGGATCGGAGGGAAAAGTCAGCCTCCTCGAGATTCGCAAGGCCGCCCGCCGGGCGCGTGACTTGGTTCAACAGATACTCACCTTCAGCCGTCGGCAGGACAACACGCGCGCGCCTGTCGCCCTGCAAACGCTTCTGCATGAAGCTCAAAACATGCTCAGAACTGCCCTTCCACTCGAAGCGGAGTTGGAGATTCTTTACGTTGAACAGCTTCCAGCCATCTGGGCCAATGCCACGCAGATCGAGCAGGTGTTTCTCAACCTGACAGGGAATGCGATGCAAGCGTTGCAAGGGCGCGTTGGTGGCAAGGTGCAGATCCATGTGAACAGATTCGAAGGATTGCCTCCCCCGAGCGATCCTGAGGAATATGAAGTGATACCCGTTGGCCTGGAATGGCCTGACACAAGTTTGCACATTCAGGTGAGCGACAACGGTAGCGGCATGGCACCACAAACACTCTCGCGAATTTTCGAGCCCTTTTTCACCACCAAGGCGATCGGAAGCGGCACGGGTCTGGGGCTTGCCGTGGTGCACGGCATCCTGCGTGAGCACAAAGCCGTGCTCAGGGTCAGGAGCGAACCCGGCACCGGCACCGTTTTCACGTTTTGGCTGCCTGGCATGACCGAGACTGCAAGCTTGGGGCAATCACCGCTCGACACTCCGGCGGCGACTGTTTTGCCCAGACAAGGAGCTGACCCGGCTCCACACGTTCTGTATGTGGATGACGATGAATCGATGGCCTTTCTGGTGCAACGCTTCCTTGATCGCAATGGATATCGGGTCACCACTTGCCTCAGCCCGGATGACGCATTGAGATGTCTGAGATCGGATGAAGAAGGGTTCACACTGTGCATCACCGACTACAACATGCCCGGCATGTCCGGGCTGACGCTTGCGAAGGAAATCAAGATGCTGCGGCCGGATCTGTCTGTTGCGATCGCGTCCGGGTACATCAGCGACGAGCTTCGCGAGCAGGCTCCCAAGGTTGGTGTTGATGAGTTGATATACAAGCCAAACACCGTCGAAGAGTTATGTCGCACCATCGAACGCCTGATTGTGAGAGACACCGCCCTTTGAACTGAGCGTCGAGCAGGCGAGTTGTTTGCTCTCCGGAGCTTGTGGGTCAGACCGCACCATCCGGTTTTCCGGTTTTCCTGTTTTCGCTTGGTGTGGCAGGGGGGTCGTTCAGACCATCGAGAGGCCATCGTGAGGCTCGGGGAAATCACCGCAAATGCGTGCTTCCTCCAAGGCCCCACAATGGCCGATGTCCCTTGCTTATCCATTGTCTGGCTTGCGCACCCTGAAACCACGCCATTGGTTCATCGGTCTGGCATTGATCGCCGACCTGAACACCTCACCTTCGTGGGCGCAAACCTCACCACCTCATGCGCTGCACAGGCAGTTCGCCGAGCTGCGCGACAAGGGCACGGGCCAGCTGGCCGGGCAATCGATCTACCTGCGCTCCACCGAATCCGAAGACCGCATGCAGGGCGAGGTGCATGCCCTGATCGACGAGCCGTTCGAGCAGGTGCGCCAGGAGCTGGCCAAGGCCGAGCACTGGTGCGACGTGTTGATCCTGCACATCAATGTGAAGTACTGCCGCACCCAGCGCACAGCGGGCGGGGACGAACTGGTGTCTGGCGTCGGGCGCAAGTTCGACCAGCCGCTCTCCGAGGTGTATTGGGTGCGGTTCGGCTTCAAGGCGGCGATTGACCGCAGTGACCATTTGCTGGTGGAGCTGCGCGCGCCCACCGGCCCGCTGTCCACGCGCGACTACCGCATCGTGGTGGAGGCCGCGCCACACGCCAGCGGGCAGTCGCTGGTTCGCATGACGTATTCCTATGGTTATGGCACGGCCGCGCGCTGGGCCATGAAGACCTATCTGGCAACGCTGGGGCGCGGCAAGTCGGGGTTCAGCGTGGTGGGTCGGTCACCCGGTGGACAGCCGGTCCGCGTGGAAGGCGTGCGAGGCGTGGTGGAGCGCAACACCCTGCGCTACTACCTGGCGCTGCAGTCGCACCTGCAGTCACGCGACGCGCCGCAGGGCGCGCAAGTTCAACAAAGCCTGGACCTCTGGTTCAACGCCACCGAGCGGTACGCCGAGCAGCTGCACGAAATGGAGCGCGCCGATTACGTGGCGATGAAGCTCAAGGAAGTGAAGCGCCAGGCGACGGTCGCACCACCACCTGGTTGAACTTCAGGTGGTGCATGAGTTCACGCAGGATGAGCAGCGTGGCCGCCGCCTCGCGCCCGCTGGGCATGCCCTTGAGCGCTGACGGATCGCCGAGTGCGCCCGAGGCCAGTCGTTGAAACAGCGTCTCCACCGATTCGAGCGACAGCGCTGCTTCGGTCTGCGCCAGACCGCGCACGAGGGCATGTTCCGTTGCGAGAGTAGCGCTCCCCCCGCTCCAGGAGAGGGCGCGCATCAGTTCGTCCTCCACATGGTCGATGGCGCGCTCCAGCTCCACCGGTTGGGGCAGGTCGGAACGAAAAAAGAGCCGGGCCGTGCTGTCGGTTCCCAGGTCCAGCGCCATCGAGTCCAGGCCTGCGGCATCGCCTGTGCGCAGGAGCCACAAGGTATCGGCACCCAGGTGCAGCCACACCAGGGGGACGCGGGCAGCGTGCTGCGCGTGTTCAAAGTCCTGTCTCACGGCGGTGGGCAGACTCACGACGGGGTCCTTGTTGTGAAGGCGCCGATCGAGGGAAACGATCTGTCTCAGTGTACGGCGCCGAACACAAAAGCGTCCATCGACAGCACACCGTGTGTGATGCCGCCGTCGATCACACGCGCAGGCGCCACAGCGCCGGCGGCACCCGCAGCCACCAGCAGAGGCAGGAAGTGCTCGGTGGTGGGGTGGGCGCGCTTCGCATGTGGGGCCAGCTCCAGCGTGCGCTGCAGGCGCGCGCCGTCGCCCTGCTGCACGGCCTCGCGCACCCAGGCCACAAATTCGGCAGCGTAGGCTTCTTCATGACCGTGCCCGGTGCGGAATTCATGCAGGTTGTGCGTGAGGCTGCCGGAGCCGACGATGAGCACGCCTTCATCGGCCAGCGGCGCCAGCGCGTGCCCGAAGGCCCAGGCGCCAGCGGAATCCAGCGTGGCGGGCAGCGACACCTGGAACACCGGCACATCGGCATCGGGATACAGGTAGAGCATCGGCACCCAGGCGCCGTGGTCCAGCCCTCGGCGCTCATCGCCGTGGGCGGTCCATCCGGCTTGCTGCAGAACCTCCAGCGTGCGCTGCGCCAGGTCGGGATGGCCGGTGGCGGGGTAACTGATCTCGTACAGCGGTTGCGGGAAGCCGCCGAAGTCGTGGATGGTGGCTGGCCGCTCGGACAGGCCTACCCTGGCATGGGGTGTCATCCAGTGCGGTGAAACGATCAACACCGCCTTGGGCCGGGGCAAAGCGGTGCCCAGCGCGCTGAGTTGTGGCCCGGCCAGGCCGGGCTCCAGCGCGAAGGTGGGCGCACCGTGAGACACGAAAACTGTGGGCATGCGGGTCATGGGTTCCTCCTGCGGCGACGGGCGCCTTGGGGTGGATGAATCTCAGGCGCGGCGGGCCAGCGTGGCGTCCACCGAGGCGTTGCCAGCGCCGCTGATGAAAAGCGAGACCGAAACAACCAGCAGGGCCAGCGCGTACTCGTAGCCGTTGTTGGCCATGAAGAGCCCTTTGTCCAGGTGCACGGTGACGATGGCCACCAGCATGGTGATGGCGAGCACGGCGGAGGCCGGGCGCACCAGCAGGCCCACCAGCAAGGCAAGCCCACCGAAGAACTCGGCCGAGCCAGCCAGCAGCGCCATGAGGTAGCCAGGGCTCAGGCCCAGCGAGGCCATGAACTGGCCCGTGCCTTCCAGACCGTAGCCGCCGAAAGCGCCAAACAACTTCTGCGCGCCGTGGGCCGCAAAGATGAGGCCGATGGGAATGCGCAAGGCCAGCGGCGCCCAGCCGGCGTTGGTGGACAGCAGGCGTTGCAGGGCAGAAGTGGTGTTGGTGGTGTTCATGGTGAGTTCCTCAAAAAGGGTTGGAAGAGAAGCGATGTGTGGACTGTAAAAGTTCCACCATGAAAGATAAACATGATCCAATGAGACTGACTATTCCACCTGGAGGGATAAAAAAGCATGGACCGATTTGAAGAAATGCGGGTGTTTGCGGCGGTGGTGGACGCGGGCAGCTTCGTGGGCGCGTCCGACGCACTGCCCATGTCCAAGGCGGCGGTGTCGCGCCACGTGGCCGAGCTTGAAGCGCGCCTGGGTGTGCGCCTGCTGCACCGGACCACGCGCAAGCTCTCGCTCACCGCCGAGGGCGAGGTTTTTCACGCGCGCTGCAAGGAGGTGCTGTCCACCGTGGACGAAGCCGAGGCCGAGATCACCTCGCGCAGCGGCGAGGCCAGCGGTCTGCTGCGCATCAATGCGCCGTTCACCTTCGGCCTGCTGCACCTCGCGCCGTTGTGGGTGGAGTTCATGGCGATGCATCCCAAGGTCACGCTGGATGTGACCCTGGCCGACCGCATGGTCGATCTCGTGGAGGAAGGTTTTGATCTCGCGGTGCGCATCGCCCGCCTCCCCGACTCCACCCTCATCAGCCGCCAGCTCGCCTCCACCCGCCTGGTGCTGTGTGCCTCGCCCACCTACCTGCGCCTGAACGGCACGCCGCAACACCCGTCGGATCTGGTGCACCACGCAGTGGCGGCCTACAGCCTGTTTTCCATGGGCGAGAACTGGGTGTTCACGGGACCCGACGGACCGGTGGCGGTGAAGGTGTCACCGCGCATGCGCAGCAACAACGGTGACACCTGCCGCATGGCCGCGCTGCGCCACCTCGGCATCGTGCTGCAGCCCTCGTTTCTGGTGGGGCCCGACCTGCAGGTCGGGACACTGGTGGAGGTGCTGCCCGACTTTCATTCGCTGGAGCTCGGTGTGTATGCGGTCTACCCGTCGCGAAAGTTTGTATCGCCCAAGGTGCGCCTGTTGATCGACTTTCTGGCCGATGCCTTCAAGATGCAGGCGTGGCCGGTGAACCGGCCAGGGAGCTAGGGCAGACCGCGGAGCAGACCGATGTAGTGACCGATTGGGGGCGTTAGGGCGCCGGGCACCTTGGCCAGATCGTCGTAACGCCTCAACCGAACCGCCGCCCGAGCGTGCGGGTTCGCCATGAAGCGCTCGGCCTGCTCCCCATCAAATGCGCCCCCTTGCAACTGCAGGCTGCGCACGGAAGCGGGTGAAAGCGTGCCGAAGTAAGCCGGGTCGATGCGGCACAGGTACCGTTTGGCGTCGACATGCAGGCGGATCGGCTCCAGCACTTCATCGCAAAAGGTGGGTCGCAGAAACGGCAGCGCGACGTACTGGTGCAGGTCGTCGTGTGAAGCCACGGTCTCACGCGCCTCAACGTCTTTTGCAGTCAGCATGTGGCCCAGATCGTGCAGCAAGGCGGCGGCAATGGTCGGCGCCGGCTCACCCGCGAGTTCAGCGAGGTGCGCGCACTGCAACGCGTGCTCAAGCTGGCTCACGGACTCCCGACCGTACTGTCTGGCGCCCCTGCCCAGCAGCAGTGCTTCGATCTCATCAATGGTCATGCTCGCAGGGCTCCCTAAACCGCCACTTTGCGGATGCGGGCGGAGACCATGTCGATCACGCTCACGGTCAGGACGATGATGATCATGACGGCACAGGTTTCGGCGTACTGGAAGCCGCGGATGATCTCCCACAGCACCACGCCAATGCCACCGGCGCCGACCATGCCCACCACCGACGCCGAACGCACATTGGCTTCGAAGCGGTACAGGGTGTACGAGATCCAGAGCGGCATCACCTGTGGAATCACGCCGTACACGATCTCGTGCAAGGCGCTGGCGCCGGTGGAACGGATGCCTTCAACCGGCTGTGGATCAATCGCCTCGACCGCTTCGGAGAACAGCTTGGCCAGCGTCCCGGAGGTGTGGATCCACAACGCCAGCACCCCTGCAAAAGGCCCCAGCCCCACAGCCACCACAAACAGCATGGCAAACACCATTTCGTTGATGGCGCGGAACGCGTCGAGCAGGCGACGCACCGGCTGATACACCCACCAAGGCACGATGTTGCTGGAGGCCAGCAGCGACAAGGGGATGGCCGTGACCACCGCCAGCGCAGTTCCCCACAGCGCGATCTGCAGCGTGATCACCATCTCCTGCACATACAGCCGCCAGTCGCCGAAGTTCGGCGGAAAAAACTCCGACGCGTAAGTCGCCATGTTTCCCGAATCGCGCCACAGGTCGAGCGGGCGCATGTCGGCGCCGTTCCATGACGCGGCCAGCAGCGCCAGCAGCGAGCCCCATGACAGGTACCAGACCAGGCCGTGTTTGGGCGCTGCGCTCTCTGCGAGCGTTTGCCATTTCGGGTGTGTGAGGGTGTTCATGGAGCGCGTCGGGTAGCGGTCAGTTCAAGGCCGAGAGCTGCTGGTCGATCGCGGCAAGCTGCGTCTTCTTGTCGGCTTCGCTCATCGTGGTGTCGCTCTCGATCTTGTTGCGCTTGCTGAAGAGGTCGAGCTGGCGGATGGGGATCAACTGGTCGTTCGACGAAGCCTTGAAGCCCGACAGCTTGGACAGCTTCATCACGATCTCCTTTTCCTTCGGATCGGTCTTGGCGTAGTTGACGAAGAAGTTCTTGATCTTGACCTTGGTGGCCTCCGGCATGCCTTTGTGCATGACCAGCGGATCCAGCGGAATCAGCGGCGAGGTCCAGACGATCTTGATGTCCTTGAACTTCTCGGGCTGGCGCTCCTGGATCTTGCTCAGGTTCTCGCTGTTGTTGGTGGCCACGTCCACCTGCTTGTTGGCCACAGCCAATGCGTTGGTTTCGTGGTTGGCGCTGCGCGCCACCTTGAAGGCGGACTTGGGGTCGACCTTGTTCTTGGCAAAGACGTAGAAGCCGGGCACCAGGAAGCCGCTGGTCGAATTCGGGTCGCCGTTGCCGAAGCTCAGCGACTTGGCGTTCTTGAGCACATCGTCCACCGAAGCCAGCGGGCTGTCCTTGTTCACGATGAGGTGCGAGTAGTAGCCCTGGGTGCCATCGGCATTGACCATCTGCGCAAACACCTCGCCATTGGCGCGGTCCACGGCTTCCATGGCCGATTTGTTGCCCAGCCAGGCCACCTGCACCTTGTTGAAGCGCATGCCTTCGATGATGCCGGCGTAGTCGGGTGCGAAGAACGCCTTGACCTTCAGACCGGTCTGTTTCTCCATGTCGTCCAGCAAGGGCTGCCAGTCGGCCTTGAGGTTCTGGGTGGACTCGGTCGAGATGATTCCGAAGTTGATGTCCTGGGCTTGTGCCAGGGTGAAGGTGAGGCCAGCGGCAAGCGCGACCAATGTGCGTTGGATCATGGAGAACTCCTGTAAATCAGCAGAGAGGGATGGAAAGGGACGAAGAAAGACGCCGTTCAGGCGGCCCGGGGGATCGGTTGGACCCATGCAGCAGCGGGCCCAGTGGGCAGGCGCGTCACACCGGCGTGCACGCTTTCGCTGCCGTTCAGAATTTCGTCGGCCTGCATGCCGTACAGATCGCGCAGCAAGGCGGTCGTGAGCTGGTCGGACGGGCCGTCAAACACGACCTGGCCTTGGTGAAGCGCCACGGTGCGGGTGCAGAAGCGGCGTGCCATGTCCACCTGATGAAGCGACACCACCACCGTGCAACCGTCTTCCCGGCAGATGCGCGAGAGGATCTCCATCACGTTGCGCGAGGACTCGGGGTCGAGCGAGGCGATCGGCTCGTCGGCCAACACCACACGAGCGCCCTGCACCAGGGTGCGTGCGATGGCAGCACGCTGCTGCTGACCGCCCGACAACGTGGAGGCCCGCTGCGCATGGCAGTCGGCGATACCCACACGGTCCAATGCTTCCAACGCAAGCGCGCGCTCCCGCACGGTGAAGATCCGCGTGACGGCGCGCCACCAGGGCATCTGGTGCAAGCGCCCCACCAGCACATTGACCAGCACCGGCAGCCGTTCGACCAGGTTGAACTGCTGGAACACGAAACCGATGCTGGCACGCGTGCGGCGCACATCCCGCTGGATCTGGCCGCCGAGCTGCACGCAGTGACCATTGACCTCGATGCAGGAGTCACCACCCGTGTCGGACGGCATCAGGCCGGCAATGTGGCGCAGCAGCGTGGATTTGCCCGAACCAGAGGCACCGATCAGGGCCACCATCTCGCCCTGGCCGATCTCCAGGTTGATGTTGCGCAAGGCGTGTTTGCCGTTGCCGAAGTGTTTGTCAAGGTTGCGGATTCGCAGGCTCATGTCGCTGGCACTCCAGATAGATGTCTATACAACCAAGTGTCGGAAGCCGCTGTGACAGTTTCTTGACGTGCAACGGAAGTTTTCGAGGCAGGCGATCAAAGGACGCGCTGGCCTTCGCGCCAGACCGCTCGCACCACACCGTGCTGCGAGCCATCGGGCAGGTCCACCAGCCGCACCTGGATCAGGTCGGCGCGCAGACCGTCCTGCAGCGCGCCGCGGTCGTGCAGTCCGGTGGCCCGTGCCGGGTTCAGCGAAACCATGGCGATCGCCTCGGACAGCGTGGCCAGACCATCGCGCACCAGCCGCAGCGCAGCGCTCAGCAAGCTGCCTGGCACGTAGTCGCTGGAAAGAATGTCCAGCAGCCCCTGTCGCGCGAGCTCGGCCGCGGCCACGTTGCCCGAGTGAGAGCCACCCCGCACCACGTTGGGTCCGCCCATCACGGTCAACAAGCCGCGCTCATGCGCGGCGCGTGCGGCGGTCACGGTGGTCGGGAACTCGGACATGCTCGCGCCCTCTGCGTGGGCTTGCTCCACATGACTTTCGGTGGTGTCGTCGTGGCTGGCCAGCGCAATGCCGTTGTCGCGGCAGTGATTCACAAACCAGGCACGGTGCGGCTCCACATAGCGGGCCTGCAATTCGGCCGACAGGGCCAGCTGGCGGTTGAACTTTTCGTCGCTCCAGCCCTTCTTGCCAGTGAAGTAGGTGCGGGCCTGCTCGATGTCCTCCCATTGGCGCTGGCCGGGTGTGTGGTCCATGAGCGAGATGAGCGACAGCCGCTCGTGGCCGTGGAAGGGCTCGAACAGCTCGATGGTGTTGGGCGCGGGCAATTCGCAGCGCACGTGCAGGTGGTGATCGGCGCGCAGCAGGCCCGCCCGACCCGCGTGGTCGATGGTGTCGAGGACAGCATCCCAGGTGCTGCCCCGCAAACTGTCTGGATCGGCATCACCCACCCCCAGTGCGTCAAACACCGTGGTGATGCCGGCTGCGGCCAACTCGGCGTCGTGCGCGATCAGCGCAGGCAGCGTGGCCCACTGCACCTTGGGGCGCGGCATCAGATGGCGCTCGAAGTTGTCGGTGTGCATCTCCACCAGACCCGGCATGAGGTAGTCGCCCTCACAGTCGATGGCCGATGCCAACGCGACATCGGCGTCGATGGCGTCGATGCGCCCTCCCTTCACAGACAGGCTGCCCAGCATCACCTGGTCGGGAAGCACCATTCGGGCATTGCGGAATGTGGTGTTCACTGGACGGCCTTCCGGAAACTGGCCACGTTGACGCGGCGGGTGGCCACCGCGTCTCCCACGGCGCGGTCGTGGAAGATGCCGATGACGGCCGACCCGGCCTGCACGGCTTCCTGGATGAGCTCGATCACGGTGGCTGTGTTGGCGGCGTCCAGCGAAGCGGTGGGCTCGTCCAGCAAAAGAAGCGGTCGCTGGCGGATCATGTTGCGAGCGATGTTCACCCGCTGCTGTTCCCCACCGGAAAACGTGGCCGGTGGCAGCGACCACAAAGGCTCGGGAATGCGCAGGCGCGCCAGCCAGGTGCGTGCCGTTGCCCGCGCCGTTTCCTCGGACACCCCCGCTTCGACCAGCGGCTCGGCCACCACGTCGAGTGCCGGTACGCGCGGGATCACGCGCAGGAACTGGCTCACATAGCCCACGGTGTCGCGGCGGATGCGAACGAGCGATCTCGCTTCGGCTGCGGTCAGATCCACCTCAGGCTCGCCGGGTGGGCGCAACAGGATGCGTCCCGCGCTGGCCAGGTAGTTTGCATAGATGAGCTTGAGCAGGGTGCTTTTGCCCTGCCCGGACGGCCCGTCCAGCACCACGCATTCCCTGGAGGCCACGCGCAGGTCGACGGCGTCGAGCACGTGCAGTTCGGTGCCTTGCTGGTGGTGCAGCGTGAAGGTCTTGCTCACGCCACAGAGTTCGAGCATGGGTAGGGTGAGGGTGTTCATGGCTGCAGGACGGAAGAAACCAGAAGCTGGGTGTAGGGGTGCTGGGGGTCGTCGAGCACCTGATCGGTGAGGCCGGTCTCGACGATGCGTCCGCCCTGCATGACGACCATGCGGTGGGCGAGCAGGCGCGCCACGGCGAGGTCGTGCGTGACGATCACCACCGCCAGCTGCATCTGCTGGCTGAGCTGGCGCAGCAGGTCGAGCAGGCGCGCCTGCACCGACACGTCCAGACCCGAGGTGGGCTCGTCCATGAACACCAGGCGCGGGTGGGTGACCAGGTTGCGCGCGATCTGCAGACGCTGGCGCATGCCGCCGGAGAAGGTGCGGGGCGTGTCGTCGATCCGCGCGGGGTCGATCTCCACACGCGCAAGCCAGTCGATGGCGGTCTGCCGCAGCCGTCCGTAATGGCGCTCGCCCAGGCCCATGAGGCGTTCGCCCACATTGGCTCCCGCCGAGACGTCCATGCGAAGGCCTTCTGCGGGGTTCTGGTGCACGAAGCCCCAGTCGGTGCGCGCCAGCAAGCGCTGCTGCGCTTCGCTCAGGCGGTGCACATCGTGCATGAGCCCGTCGCGGGCCTGGAACTCCACGGTTCCGGAGGAAGGCCGATGGCGCGCAGCCATGGCGTTGAGCAAGGTGGTCTTGCCCGAACCCGACTCACCGACCACGGCCAGCACCTCGCCCGGCCAGAGGTCGAACGAAGCGTCTTGCAAGGCCACGCGGGGGCCGTAGTGCTGGCCAACCTGTCGCACGCGCAGCAGCGGCAGGCTCGATGCCACAGGAGGAAGAGTCGTCATGGGAGGTTCCGGGAGGTGTCGATGAGAAAGCTCAATCCGTGCTGCTGGAAGCCCAGAGAGCGGTAGAAAGCGTGGGCGCTGGTTCGTTTCGCGTTCGAGGACAGCGCGAGCTTGTAGCAGCCCGCCACGCGTGCCTGCTTGATGGCGTGGGTCATCAACTGACGGCCCAGGCCTCGGCGTTGATGGGCATCGCTCACCACCACGTCTTCGGCAATTGCCGAGGGCGTGCCCTGGTGCGCCAGGTTGTGCATGACGAGCAGCGCATAGGTGGCCACCAACTCACCCCCCTCTTCGGCGACAAACAGGCGGTAGCTGGGATAACGCGCAAACTGGCGCCAGGTCTCGCGCGCCTCGTCCAGGGACAAGACCCGGCCGTCGTCCATGCCGGGCTGCGCGTAGAGCGCCAGCACGGCTGGCAGATCGCCTTCGCCGGCCTCGCGTATCAAGGCGCTCACGCGCTGGCTCCTTCGATGGAGGCGCGCCGCTCCTGGCAGTGGTCCGAGTCCGAACACACGTGCATGCGGTCACCGCTGTCGCTGGTGATGATCTCGTCCAGGAACGAGTCGGTGGCACCGCAGAGCGCGCAGGCGGTGTCCCACTTCTGAACTTCAAAGGGGTGGTCGTCGAACGCCAGGCTCTCGACCGGCGTGTACGGCGGCACCGCGTAGATGCGCTTCTCGCGACCGGCGCCGAAGAGCTGCAGCGCCGGGTTCATGTGCAACTTGGGGTTGTCGAACTTCGGGATGGGCGACGGCGCCATGAGGTAGCGCCCGTTGACCATGACGGGGTAGTCGTAGGTGGTGGCGATGTGGCCGTGGCGCGCGATGTCTTCATACAGCTTGACGTGCATGAGCCCGTACTCGGCCAAGGCGTGCAGGGTGCGCGTCTCGGTGGCCCGCGGCTCCAGCCGCTGCATGGGCTCGGGCACCGGCACCTGGTACACCATGATCTGGCCCTCGGCCAACGGTGTCTCGGGAATGCGGTGGCGGGTCTGGATGACGGTGGCCTGGCGCGTGCGCGTGGTGGTGGCCACACCTGCGGTGCGCTGGAAAAAGCGTCGGATGTTGACCGCGTTCACGGTGTCGTCCGAGCCTTGATCGATCACCTTGAGGGTGTCGGCCGGACCAATGACAGCAGCCGTGACCTGGATGCCGCCCGTGCCCCAGCCATAAGGCAACGGCATCTCGCGCGAGCCGAAGGGCACCTGATGCCCTGGAATGGCCACCGCTTTCAGAATGGCGCGGCGGATCATGCGTTTGGTGCGCTCGTCCAGGTAGGCGAAGTTCACGCCCGTTTCGGTGGACACCTCGGCATGTGCCACTGCGCTGAAGGTGGAAGGTTCCATGGGCGCGTTCATGTGGGGGTCTCCTCGGGGCGGGGTGCGCGGGTCAGGGCCTCGGCGCGCATCTGGCGAACCAGGGCCAGCTCGGCCTGGAAGTCGACGTAGTGCGGCAGCTTCAGGTGCTGGACGAAGCCCGAGGCTTCCAGGCTGTCGCTGTGCGAGAGCACGAACTCGGGCATCTGCGCCGGCGACTCGACCATCTCGCCGAGTTCTTCCGCGCGCAGCGCCCGGTCGACCAGGCTCATGGCCATGGCCTTGCGTTCGCTGTGGCCAAAAGCCAGGCCGTAGCCGCGTGTGAAGGTGGGCGGCTCGCTCGCGCTGCCGGCGAACTGGTTGACCATCTCGCACTCCGTGATTTCCAGATCGCCGATGGAGATTGCAAACCCCAGCTCTTCGGGCTCCACCAACAGCTCCACCTGGCCCACGCGCAACTCACCCACAAAAGGGTGCGAGTGCGCATAGCCGCGCTGGGTGGAATAGGCCATGGCCAGCAGGAAGCCTTCGTCGCCGCGCGCCAGGTTTTGCAGGCGGGTGGCGCGGTCGGCGGGAAAGCGAAGCGGTTCGCGCGTGAGGTCACGCGGCATGGGGTCGCCCTCGGGCGGCGGGCTGCGCTCGATCAATCCTTCCTGGTTCAGCAGGTCGACCACACGAGGAACGGCAGTGACCGGCGCCGCGACCGGCTCGTCGGCAGCGGGCGGAAGTCCTCCTTCGGCCAGCAACGCGAAGTCGAGCAGGCGCTGTGTGTAGTCGTAGGTGGGGCCGAGCAGTTGCCCGCCGGGCAGGTCCTTGAAGGTCGCCGAGATGCGCCGATCCAGTTGCATGCGCGCGGTGTCCAGCGGGCAGGTGGTGCCCAGGCGCGGCAAGGTCGCACGGTAGGCGCGCAGCAAGAAGATGGCTTCCACCAGATCACCACTGGCCTGCTTGATGGCCAGCGCGGCGAGCTCGGGGTCGTACACCGAGCCTTCGGTCATCACACGGTCCACCGCCAGCTTGAGCTGCGAGCGGATCTGGGCCACGTCCAGCTCGGCCAGATCCGGGTCGCCGCGGCGCTGGCGGTCGAGCATCCGGTAGCTGTTGAGGATGGCGGCTTCTCCGCCCTTGACGGCAACGTACATGCTCAGGCCTCCAGCGCCGATTCGGCAGTGATGCGGGCCGTGCGCGGCAGGCCGCAGAGCTCGCTGGATGTGGCGAGGAACAGGTCCACTCCACACGGAAAGGCTGCGTGGTTGGTCGCCCATTGCGCCTCGAAATCCGCCGGCAGGCCACGGACATCCAGGTTCTGGGTGGACTGGATCCCAGGCCCGCTCAGGCGCAGGCGCGACCCGCCGTGGAACGCAGGAACATCCACCACCACCGTCGACGAGCCTTGCGGGTCGGCGTCGCTCCCTTGCGCCAGCGTGGCCAGCTCGGGCACGGCATCGCCCTGCGCCACCCACACAAAATCCGCCTGGCCCACCGCATCCACGCAACGGCAACCCGTGTGAAAGCGCAGCCACGCCACCGTGGTTGAACGGACCAACGTGGGCGACACCCAGAGGGTGCAATCGGCATCGAGCAACGCAAGCAGCAAGACGGCGGAAGCACGATGGCCAACCGCAGGACACTCGGCCTCGATGGGCATGGCCATGGGCCGCCCGGGATGGGACAGCGCATGCAGCGCCACACGGAACACCGCCTGGCTGCCCAGGGCTTCACTGGAGAAGCCGGGGAGCATGTCTTGAAGGGTGTCGGTGTTCATGCGTCTTCCCCGGAATCGGCGCCGCCATCGGATTCGCGGACCAGGGTGAAAAAATCGACCCGGGTGCTTTGCGCCCGCGCCGAACGTTCGGCCGCCAGCTCGCGCAGGTGCTGGCGCACCGGCTCCAGCAGGCGTGCATCGATGTCGTCGGTGTGTGTGGGGTCCTGCAGCAGCGCGTCGGCCACCGCGGCCAGGGTGCACCGCCGGGCGTCCCGCCCCGTCACCCAGGCCACGCCGGCGTGGGCGCGCTCAAGTCGCAGGGCGCACCGGGTCACGGTGATCTCGCCGAGATTGAAGCGTTCGGCGGTGCCACCCACGCGGCCTTGCACCATCATCAAACCGGTCTCGGGCCGGCGCAGCCACTGGACGCCGGGGCCGAGGTGAGAGGCCACCGAGCGCTCCAGCAGCTCCAGCGGCGCGCGTGCCAGCAGAGCCATCCAGTCGGGGCGCAGCAGCGGCCGGTTGGGGCCGCTGTTGTCAAAAGCGTGAAACATCGTGGTGTTAACCTGTAACTTGTATAGACAACCAGTCGAACACCGCCAGCGTAGGCGCTTCAGATGTAGCTTTCATGACAAACCCACTGACCACCTCCATCGAGACCGGCGAACACTTCTGGACACAGATCGCCAACGAGATCGCACTGGCGATTGGCCAAGGCGTTTACCCGCCGGGCCAGCGCCTGCCTTCCGAGCACTCGCTCGCCGAGCGCTTTGGCGTGAACCGCCACACCATCCGCCGATCACTGGCGGCGCTGGTGCAGCGCGGCCTGGTGCGCGCCGAGCAGGGCAGCGGCACCTACGTTGAAGACTTCGCGGTCGATCTGGCGATCGGCAAGCGCACCCGGCACCGGCAGAACCTGGCCCAGGCGGGATTGCGCGGTGGTCTGGTGGTGCTGCACGACGAACGCACGCGCGCCACGGCCGATCAGGCGCGTGCGCTGCAGGTGGCTGCGCGCAGCCCGCTGCTGCACCTGCTGGTGCTGGGCGAAGGAGCGGGCCAGCCGCTGCACGTGAGCGATCGTTACTTCCCCCTGCCCCGCTTCCAGGGCTTGGCCGAGGTCGTCCGCGAGACGGGGTCCATCACCGAAGCCTTCACCGCTCTGGGGGTGAACGACTACATCCGGCATGAAAGCCGCATCAGCGCCCGCTTGCCGGACGCGCGCATCGCCGGGCACTTGCGCCAGGGCACGGCGCGGCCATCGCTCTATGTGACCAAGGTCAACACCGACATGCAAGGTCTGCCGATCGAGTACGCCGAGACCTGGTTCGCCGGTGACCGGGTCACGCTGACGGTGAACCACGATGGCGAGTGACCACCCTCACCGCGTGGCCTTGTACTGGGCACCGCGGCCACACAGCGCCATGTGGCGCACAGGCTGCCAATGGCTAGGCCGAGACGCGGCCACCGGCGAACGAACGACCCCACCGGCCATTGGTGGCGTCGCCAAAGAAGCCTTTGAAGCGCTCACCGCCGATCCGCGCCGCTATGGTTGGCACGCCACATTGAAGCCCCCTTTCCGGCTGCAGGAAGGCACCGGGTTGAATGACGTGGACGCGGCGGTGCAGACGCTGGCAGGCCGGTTCAAGGTCTCTGCGATGCCGGCGCTGCGGGTGGAGACTCTGGGCAACTTTTTGGCCCTTCGCCCGCAAGACGCGCCGGTGGCCGCCAACGCACTGGCGGCCGCTTGTGTGCAAGCACTGCAACCCCTCAGCAGACCTTTGTCGGCCGACGACCTGCAACGACGCCGACGCGTGGCACTCACACCGCACCAGGACGCGCTGCTCCAACGCTGGGGCTATCCCTGGGTGTTCGACGAATTCCGTTTCCATTGTTCGCTGACAGGGCCTCTGGATGGTCTGGATGGCGGGTCTCGAGAAGCGTTGATGCAAGCGGCCGAACGCGCGTTCAACCACCTGCCCCCCGAGCCACTGGACAGCATCGCGGTCTTCATCGAACCCGCACCGGGTGCCGATTTCCAACTGCACCGTCACTGGGGACTGTCCACATGAACCACCGCCTCGTCTATGTGGTGGGCCCCTCCGGTGCGGGCAAAGACAGCCTGTTGCAATGGCTGGTGCAACACCCGCCCGAACACACTTGGCTGCATCTGGCCCGGCGCACCGTCACGCGCCAGGCCACGGCAGGTCTCGATGGCGACGAGGCGGTCGATGCACACGGCTTTGCCGAGCTGATGAAGACCAACGCCTTTGCCATGCACTGGTCGGCCAATGGCCTGCAATACGGCATACGAGAAAAGGAGTTCGCGGCGCTGGCAACCGGAGGCTGGGTGCTGGTAAGCGGCTCGCGCGCTCATTTGTCCACGGCGCTGCAGCAATACCCGGGATTGAGCGCGGTGCATGTTCACGCCAGCACAAGCGTGCTGCGCCAACGCCTGCGCGCCCGCCAACGCGAGTCAAACCCCGAGGTGGAAGCGCGCCTGCGCCGCGCCCTGGCGTTCGACGCCCCGGCGGACGCGTTCTGCCTCGCCAACAACGAGGATCTGGACAGCGCGGGTCAGCGCCTGAAAGACCATCTGTTCTCGCCAGCGGTCATGTCCGGTGTGACGAATGCTCCAGATCAGCCCAGTCGGAACGTGACCTGAAGACCGCTGTGGTCGCTGGGCGTGATACCGCGCGCGTCGGGGCGATCGACGCGCAGCACGGTGGCAGCCGCTTCCACCCGTACCGTGGCGAGGCTGAGCGAGGGCACCACCACAACATGGTCAAACACCTGCCCATGGCCCGAGGCATCGAAACAGGTGGGGTCACGGTGCTGTCCGGCCAGTTCAAAACTGTCCTGCAAGTGCCACGGCGAGCCAGAAAAACCGCGCAGCGAGGGCGCGTCCAGCGGATCATTGAAGTCGCCAGCGACCAGCGTGAGTGCAGCTGCCCCGGTCTGCTTCAGATACACCAACACGGCTTGCAACTGGCGCTGGCGCAGATCATCACCAGCGCGACCACGCAGATGGCTGAGGTGCACGTTTGCCACGGTGATTGCATGCGCTCCCAACCGCAGCTGGACCACCTGGGCCATGCGGCCGCCATCGGCCTCGCTCGACGGCAGGGCCACAGGGTGGACCTGCTGCACAGGCCAGCCGGTCAGCAGGGCCTGGCCAGAAAAGCTCGCGACCTCACGTCCAGCCAACAAGCGCAGCTTGGGCCTGGCTGGAGTCTGCACGGCGCGCAACCCAGTGGCAGTTGCCAACCGCACGGCGGTGTCTGCGCTGCCATCTTCGGCCACAAACGCTTCCTGCAACACGAGCACATCGGGCGCCAGATCAATCAAGCCCTGCGCCATGAGCCCCACGCGCTGCGCGTAGTGCCCGTCGCACTTCCAGCTGTTGAGGGTGACCAGTTTCAGGCTGGCACGGCTCAAGGCTCGACCCAACCCAACGACTCGGGCGATGGCGTTCTGGCCATGTCGCGCGAGACCGCTGGCCATGCCAGAGGCGCTCCGGGGGCGGCGAGCGCCAGGCGGCCGGCAATCAGGTGCAGGACCACGCGGGCGGGCATGGCGCCTGGCGGCTCGACCACCAGCACATCGGCACGCTGACCCACCGCAATGTGCCCCCGGTCGTGCAGTCGAGCTGCGTCCGCGGCGTTGCTGGAGACCAGCGACCAGGCTTGTTCGAAGCCGCAGGCCCCGTCGGCCGCCAGTCGAAACGGTGCCTGGAGCATGGCGGGGTAGTAGTAGTCGGAAGTGAGCACCGTGCAAAGGCCTTCAGCCACCATGGTGGCCGCGCCCACCGCGTTGGGCTGGTGACTGCCGCCACGCACCACGTTGGGCGAGCCAAACACCACGTGATTGCCCAGGGCGCGCGCCTCGCGGGCAGTTTCGCGGTTCTTGGGAAACTCCGAGATGCTGCAAGAGAGGCGCTGGTACCAGCGCCGGACCTCGGTGGTCATGTCGTCGTGAGAAGCCTGGGGAACGGCCGCAGCCAACGCCGCCGAAGCCAGGCGCTCGATGGACGCAGGCACCTCGCTGGCGCAAGATGCCACGCGGTGGGCCAGTTGCCTCAATGCATCGGCACCCAGGCCGGTGCGTTGCAGCACCGTCATGGCTTCCAGCAGCTTGTCCAGCTTGTTCACGATGTCCGCTGTGTGGTCGTTGAAGGCCAGCAGTGCCACCCGACCCTGGGCCAGCCAGCGCAAGGCGTCGGCCTCGCCGTCCAAGTTGAAAGTCTCGTGACGCAGATGCAGGCGGGTGTCGCAGGCAAGGTGCTCCCGCGCCGCCTCCAGCGCCTCCATCAGCGCCACCAGGTTGTCGCGGCTGCGCAAGCCAGGCTCCCAGGAATGGGTCACGCCATGAAATGCTGTGGAGATGCCATTGGCCACGAGTTGGCGGTCGGTGTCTGCCAGCGCAATGCGCATGTCGAAATGCACGCCTGGGCGAGGCATGAGCTGGCGCTCGAAGGCGTCTCCATGCAGATCGATCATGCCCGGGAGCACCAGACGCCCACCAGCTTCCAGCACCGGGTATCCCCGGGTGCTGTCGGCAATGTCCGTGATCACACCGTCCTCCACCAGCACAACCACGTCGTCTTCCAAACCGCTGGGCAGCAAGGTCTTGCCTCCCGCGATCGCCCAGCTTCGTCTGTTCAACATGCCTTCCCCTGTCGAGACAACTTAAAGTGAGATGGTCGCGCCACCAGATGACAGAGCGACGACGCACAGGTGCAAAGCAAAGCCTGCCAAGAAAGAGTCACGGTCGCTCCACAGGGCTGTCGTGTGCGATCCGAACCTCACAAAATCGTCAGACCAACATTGTGGGTCTGGAAAACCTGCAACGCGACTACGCACCGCTCCAGAAAACCCTGCCCTGGATTTCGAACACTTGGGCCAAAGGGAAGCCCGGCAAGAACCGGTCCAGCATTGGGCAGCTGACTTCACCCACATTGGGACAGCCGGGGGTTGGTTTTGTGCAGCGCTGGGGCTGCAACTGCAAACGATCAAAAATGGTCACCGCTTTTCAAGAAGGCATTTTGTGCGGGCACCTTGTGCATGCGTGAAAACCCCGCTCGACTCACAGTCCAGTGCACCTTCGGCCAGTTTCCGATATGCGGAGTCTTGGAGGGGGGTCGACGAACAACACTCGCTCCAGCGAAGCCCTTGCTGAAGGACCTGGGGCATGGTTGCTGATGACCGATCCTCATGGCCAGACGTGCTGCAGGGTCGGAAACATTCCCACGCTGGGAACGAAAGGGCCGCCAGAAACGAAAAAGCCCGGTCGAAACCGGGCTGAGTCGTTGATCCTTTTGGGGTGGCTGATGGGGCTCGAACCCACGACAACAGGAATCACAATCCTGGACTCTACCAACTGAGCTACAGCCACCGCAAGCCGCAGATTATAGCCGGAAGTGGCGGCACTGCGGGTCCACCGCCCTTGGAAAAGCTCAGCGCGCGGCCACCGCAGCCGGCGCCGGCTCGCTCACGAGGATTCGCACCTTGAAGCGCTCTTTGAGCGCCTCGTAATAGGCCAGGCTTTCCGCCGTGGCCCACCACTGACTGTACTGCTGCACCTCCTGGCCGAGGGCCTGTGCCTCGCGAGAGGTGCGCGGCAGCACTTTTTCAACCTTCACGACCGCATAGCCCTCTGCGCTGAGCGGCACCCCAACCCAGGCGGGAAGACCCTTGGGATCCGCGCTGAGCGCGGCGACCAGGACGGCTTGGGGAAGGCCCTGCGAGTTCTCGCGCGAGATGGTCTGAACAGCTGAAAGGCCGTTTGCACCGCCGCCGGCCTTCCAGGCCTGCAACTGCTTTTCGCCCTCTTCCCGGGCCAGGTCGGCAGAGCGCTGCGCAACCAGACGAGTGCGCACCGATTCGCGCACTTCGTCCAGCGCGCGCGTGCGGGTCGGCGAATGTTTCACGACACGTGCGGACACCAGTTGGTTGGACCCGGTTTCAATGGCTTCCGTGTTGCGCTTCTGGTCGATCGCATCGGGTGCAAACAGCGCGGCCAACAGACGTTCATTGCCCAGCACACCCGCGACGGCGGGCTGGGCCTGGGGTTGGCGCAGCACACCTTGCGCCTTGCGAATCTGCAGCTTCAGGCGGTCAGCCGCGGGCTGGAGGCTGTCGGCTTGCTCGTACACCAGATTGCTGAAGGTTTCTGCCGCCTCGGCAAACTGTTTCTGCGCCTGCTGCTGCCGCAGTTCGGCCTCGATCTCGGGCTTCATGGCTTCAAAGCTGCGCTGAGGCGGGCTCTTGATGTCGGTGAGCTGGATGATGTGAAAGCCGAACTCGGTTTCCACCAGATCGGAAATGCCACCTTTGGGCAGCGCATACACGACGTCTTCGAACGGCTTGACCATGGCGCCTCGCGAGAAGAAGTCGAGATCACCGCCATTGACAGCCGAGCCGGGGTCCTGTGAATTCGCCTTGGCCAACTCGGCAAAACTCGCCGGGTTCTTGCGCACCTGCTCCAGCAGACCGGTGGCCTTGGCGCGGACGGCTTCCTTGTCGGCTGCCGGTGCGCCGGCGGGCACGGTCAGCAGGATGTGGCTGGCGCGGCGCTCTTCGGTGCCGGCGAGTCGGCCGGCGTTCTGGTCGTAGTAGGCGCGCACGTCGGATTCGTTGAGCGCCAACGACGCCTGCAGGGCGCTGGCATCTAGCACGAGGTATTCGATGTCGGCCTGCTCGGGCGCCTGGAACAGCGGAGCGTTGGCGTTGTAGAAGGCCTCGATCTCGGCCTCGGTCGGCTTGACGCGCGACGCGAAGTCGGCGGCATTGAAACGGGCCACCTGCACCTCGCGGCGTTCGAAAAACGCGTTGAGCGACACATTGGCCAGGGCCGCAGGTGCGAAGCCGGAGCCCACTATGGACTGCGCTACCTGACGCTGCGACAGATCGGCGCGCACACGGGCTTCAAACATCTCGGGCGTCATGTTCTGACGGGCCACCAGCGCGCGGTAGGCTTCCACGTCCAGCGATCCGTCTGGCTTGCGCAGGGCGGCGATGGCTTCGTTCTGCTGCAACTCGCGGGCCAGGCGCTGGTCGCTGGTAAAGAGATTGAGCTTCTCTGCGGCGGTGGCCAGCACGCGGTCGCGAACCAGGCGCTCGAGGGTGGCGTAGCGCGCTTCAGGGCTGTCCAACAGCTTGGTATCCAACGTCGGCATGGCTTCACGCAGCCGCTGCGATTCAATCTGGTGCGCCTGATCCCACTCGACCTGGGTGATGTCCTTGCCATTGACCGTGGCCACGGCCTCTCCGCCCCGGTCGAAGCTGGTGTAGCCCTCGATACCGACAAAGATGAACGAAGGAATGATCAGGACCATCAAGAAGCCCATGAGGTACTTCTTGTGGTTGCGGATGGTATCGAACATGCCTGGAACCCTGCTGCTTCAAAAGAAATGAAAAGTCTTGCCGGTGTCAACAACAAAAAAGGCGAACTCGGGTTCGCCTTTTTGTTGGTGGTGGGTGCTGACGGGGTCGAACCGCCGACCTACTCCGTGTAAAGGAGCCGCTCTGCCAACTGAGCTAAGCACCCCACCGAGAAAGGGGCGATACGTTCAGTTCAGTGCGTCTTTGAGGGCCTTGCCCGGACGGAACTTCGGCACTTTGGCGGCTTTGATTTTAATCTCGTCGCCGGTGCGGGGGTTGCGGCCTTTGCGAGCGGGACGCTTGGTCACAGCAAACGAGCCGAAGCCCACCAGCGACACGGTACCGCCCTTTTTGAGCGTGGTGCGGATGGCGGTGATGGTCGAGTCAAGAGCGCGCGTGGCGGCTGCCTTGGAGATGTCGGCGTTCTTGGCGATGTGCTCGACGAGTTCTGTTTTGTTCACAAATGGCCCCTCTTTGATTGAGATGAGTTGTTCCGTTGGAAGAAAGCTTGTCCTGGAACGGCGCGGTTGGCTGCCGTGGGACTGGTTCTGGACATCGCTGGACGCAGTGATGACCGCGACATGCGAAAAGTGATTAGACCCATGGGCTGCAACCCCTGTCAATACACGAGGGTCGCACACCCAGCCCCGACGGCTCAAGAGGCAGGATTCTAGACGCTTTCAACAGCGCTGCCGTCGCGCGGAGCGCTCTGGATCAACCCTTGATCGCCTGCGCAATCGCACGTCCCACATCGGTGGTACCCGCCGTCCCGCCCAAGTCGCCGGTGCGGGGGGCGCCGCTGCCAGGTTGCAGCACCGCTTCGATGGCGTTCATCACCGAATCGTGCGCGGCCCTGTAACCGAGAAAATCCAGCATGAGCGCTCCACACCAGATTTGTCCGATCGGATTCGCAATGCCTTTTCCAGCAATGTCCGGCGCCGATCCGTGTACGGGCTCGAACAAAGAGGGATGCTGGCGCGTCGGGTTGAGGTTGGCACTGGGAGCGATGCCGATGGTGCCGGTGCAGGCGGGCCCGAGGTCGGAAAGGATGTCGCCGAACAAGTTGCTGCCCACCACAACATCGAAAAAGTCGGGGCGCTGTACGAAGTGCGCAGTCAGGATGTCGATGTGAAACTTGTCGACCCGCACGTCCGGGTATTCCTTGGCCATCTCGGCCACGCGCTCGTCCCAGTAGGGCATGGTGATGGCGATACCGTTGCTCTTGGTGGCGCTGGTCAGGTGCTTCTTCGGCCGCGAGCGCGCGGTCTCGAAGGCGTAGCGCAAAACACGGTCCACACCGATGCGCGACATCACGGTTTCCTGCATCACGATCTCGCGCTCGGTGCCCGGGTACATGCGCCCGCCGATGCTGGAGTACTCGCCTTCGGTGTTTTCGCGCACGATCACCATGTCGATCTCGCCGGGTGCGCGCGCGCTGCCGTCGCGCCGCACAACCGGGGCGATGACGCCAGGCATGAGGCGCGCGGGTCGAACGTTGACGTATTGGTCAAACTCGCGGCGGAACAACAGCAGCGAACCCCACAGCGAGATGTGGTCGGGCACCTTGTCGGGCCAGCCCACCGCACCAAAGTAGATCGCGTCGTGACCTCCGATCTGGTCCTTCCAGTCGTCGGGGAGCATCTTGCCGTGGCGCTCGAAATAGTCGCAACTGGAGAAGTCGAAGTGGTTGAACTGCAGGTCGATGCCGAACTTCGTGGCAACGGTCTCCAGCACGCGGATGCCCTCGGGCATGACTTCGGTGCCGATGCCGTCTCCAGCGATGACGGCGATGCGGTGTTGGCCCATGTGTGTTCCTTCTGATCGGACTTGGAAGGACGTCAGCATAGCCCGCCTCGAAGCAATAATCCGGCAATCGATTCAAGCCGAAAAGGAAACAATTGGACCGCCCCGATCTGGAACTTGTGCTCGCCGTGCGCCAGCATGGCAGCCTGGTGATGGCTGCCCGCGCGATGCGCGTCGCTCCCTCGGCCGTGACCAAGCGCCTGGCCGCGCTGGAGGCCAGCCTGGGCTTGCGCCTGTTCCAGCGAACCACGCGGCGCGTGAGCCCAACGGCCGAGGGCGATGCGTTGTGCGAGCGCGCAGTGCACCTGCTGCGCGCGTTCGACGATGTGGAAGCCGAACTGCGCGAACGCCAGGCGGAGCCAGCCGGGCCGATTCGTCTGGCGGCCACCTTCGGTTTCGGTCGTCTCTGGGTCGGGCCGGCGCTGGCCGCGTTCCAGGCGCAGCACCCCGGTGTGCAGGTCCAGTTGCAGCTCACCGAACAATTGCCCGATCTGGCGGTAGAAGGCTTCGATGGCGCCATCTGGCTCTGGAACGCACCGAACGAGCGCGCGGCGGAATGGGTGTCGCGGCGGCTCGCCGGCAACCAGCGCGTGCTGGTTGCCGCGCCCGCTTACCTGGCGCAACGAGGCACACCGCGCACGCTTCAAGACCTCACCGTTCACAGCTGCCTGGTGGTATGCGAAAACGGCGGCGGGCCGGGCCAGCGCTTTGACCACTGGCGGTTGCAGAGCCCTGGCGACGCGCAGGTGAAGCACGTTCCGGTGAATGGCCCGCTGTCCAGCAATTCGGGAGAGCTGGTGCGGGACTGGTGTCTGGCGGGGCACGGCATCATGCTGCGCAGCCTGTGGGACATTGCGCCGCAACTGGCCAGCGGCGAACTGGTTCGCCTGTTGCCCGCGCACGCCATGGCGGACGCCGACATCCACTGGCTCGCGCCTTACCGTCCCCAAACACCAAAGCGCATCCGTCTGCTGGTGGACTTTCTGGTGGAGCGTTTTCGCCACGAACCCTGGAAGCCCGCGCGGCAGGCAGCTAGCGCGAAGCGCGTACCACCAGGCTCACGCCAAAAGCGGTGAGTGCGGTGCCCGCCAGCGTGACGGCGGTGATGGGCTCAGCGAACAACAGCCAGGCGATGAGCGCAGTGCACGGTGGAACCATGTACATCAGGCTGGTGACCGAAGCCGCTGCGCCGCGCTGTATCAGCAAGTAGAGCAACGAACTGCCGCCCAACGTGAGCCCCAGCACCGACCACGCCATGGCCCCCATGAGCTGTCCATTCCACTGCATGACCTCGGCCTCCAGCAGCGTCAGCGGCAGCGTGACCACCAACGCAGCGAGCAGCTGCACTGCGTTGGCGGTGCGGACGTCGCAGGCCGCCACAAAACGCTTCTGGTAGAGCGTGCCGATGGTGATGGAGAACAACGCCATGACCGCCAGCGACAGGTTGAACCAGGTGGCCTGATCGCCAGGCCCACCGGCGCCAAACTTGCGCGACACCACCAGCACCAGTCCGGCAAAACCCAACACAAGTCCCAACCATTGCCTTCTGGAAACGTTGGAGCCGGTGCCCGAAAGCCAGATGGCGGTGAGCACTGGCTGCAGGCCGACGATGAGCGAGGACAGACCCGATCCCATGCCCGCCTTGACCGCCATCCAGACACCGCCCAGGTAACCCGCATGCATGAGGACCCCGGTGACGGCCAGATGAGCCCAC
>JANPKR010000187.1:0-1561 GCA_031426175.1 Hydrogenophaga sp.
GGGCCGCTGCCTCGGCGTCGCCCAGGTAGTAACTTTTGATCGGCTTGAGGTCGGCATCAAGCTCGTAGACCAGCGGTATGCCGTTGGGGATGTTGAGGTTGACGATGTCGGTCTCGGAGATGCCGTCGAGGTACTTCACCAATGCGCGGATGCTGTTGCCATGGGCGGCCATCACAACGCGTTTGCCAGCCTTGATGGCAGGCGCCATGGCCTCGTTCCAGAACGGCAGCACGCGCGCCACGGTGTCCTTGAGGCACTCGGTCAGCGGCAGTTCATCAGGCTTGAGTCGGTCGTATCGACGGTCACCGCGCTCGCTGCGCGGATCTGCGGCTTCCAACGCAGGCGGTGGAATGTCGTAGCTGCGGCGCCAGACCAGCACCTGCTCGTCACCGTATTTTTTGGCAGTGTCGGCCTTGTTCAGACCTTGCAGGGCGCCGTAGTGGCGTTCGTTCAGGCGCCAGCTGTGCACCACCGGCAGCCAGGTGCGGTCCATCTCGTCGAGCACGTGCCACAGCGTGCGGGTGGCGCGTTTGAGCACGCTGGTGTAGGCCAGGTCAAAGTCGTAACCCTCGGCTTTCAGCAGACGACCGGCGTCTTTGGCCTGCTCCAGGCCGGTGGGGGTGAGGTCGACGTCGGTCCAGCCGGTGAAGCGATTTTCCAGGTTCCAGGTGGATTCGCCATGGCGAATCAAGACGAGTTTGTACATGGGGAAGGGGTGGCGTTGGAGGGGCAGGACGGAGAAAAACAGGCGCACTGCGCGGCAGCCGCGGCACGCAGCAGTCCGACATTCTAAAATCCCGGGCTTACTCGAAAGGTGTCCTCGTGAGTTTCTTCATCGATAACTGGATTTTGCTGGCTGTGGCGTTCTCGTCGGGCGCCATGCTTTTGTGGCCCATGGTTTCCGCCGGCGCGCGCGTCGGCTCGCTCACCACGGCGCAGGCCGTGCAGCTCATGAACCGTGACAAGGCGGTGGTGGTTGACGTGAGCGAGCCGGCTGAATTCGCCGCCGGCCACGTGATCGGCGCCAAAAACCTGCCGCTGGGCGAACTCGAAACCAAGCTCCCGGCCGCCGTCAAGAACAAGGCCACCCAGCTGATCCTGGTTTGCGCCAATGGCGCCAAGGCCAACCGGGCCGTGGCCACAGCCAAAAAACTGGGTTACGAGAACGCGCAATCCCTGACGGGTGGCATGGGCGCCTGGCGCGCGGCCAGCCTGCCAGTGCAAAAAGTCTGATCATCTCCGAGTTGTTTCTTTGCACCGACAGGAAGTTTGCATGGCCAAAGTCAAGATGTTCACCAGCGCCTACTGCCCTTATTGCAGCGCTGCCAAGGCGCTGCTGCAAAGCCACGGTGTGGCCGATCTGGAAGAGGTGTTTGTGGATGGGCAGCCCGAGCTGCGTGCTCAGATGAAAGCCATCACCGGGCGCACCAGCGTGCCGCAGATCTTCATTGGCGAGCAGCACGTGGGTGGTTGCGACGATCTGCACGCGCTCGATGGGCGCGGTGGTCTGGTGCCGATGCTGCAGGCCTGAGTCACAGAGCCGCCTTGCCGGGCTGACATA